>CAIYXE010000746.1 GCA_903930095.1 uncultured Hyphomicrobiales bacterium | reverse complement strand
CGGTGTCGGCGACGATGCACTTCACCTGCTCGTAAGGCACGCCCAGCTCTTCCGCCACGCAAAGGGCGAGAGAGGCGCGCGAGCCGCCCACGTCCACCGTGCCGACCGTCAGCGTCACCGAGCCGTCAGGACCGACGTTGATGTCGGTGCAGGTCTGGCCGCCGAAGTTGAACCAGAAGCCGCAAGCATAGCCGCGTCCCTGGTTCTTGCCGAGCGGGGCCTTCATGTGCGGGTGCTTCTTGGCTGCTTCCAGCGTGGGCCCGATGCCGATGGGCCCGTAGATCGGGCCATAGGAGGAGCGGGTGCCCTGCTTGGCCGCATTCTGGATGCGAACCTCGAGCGGGTCCTTGCCGATCTTCTTGGCGAGCTCGTCGACGACGCTCTCGACCGCGAAGGCCGCCATGGGGGCGGAGGGTGCGCGGTAGGCCGCCGACTTCGGGCGGTTCACCAGCACTTCATAGCCCTTGGTCTTGACGTTCTTCAGGTCATAGCAGGCAAAGGACGTCATGGCGCCGAGCTCGGCCCACATGGTGAGGTAGGGGCCGGAGGCATAGCGGAGTTCCGCCTTGCCCGCGGTGATGGTGCCATCCTTCTTGATGCCGATCTTGACGTCGATCGAGGTGGCGCTGGTGGGGCCGGACGCCCGGAACACCTCATCACGCGTCATCACGATCTTGACCGGGCGGTTGGCCTTGCGCGACAGCGCGAGCGCCACCGGCTCCATCCACACATGGGTCTTGCCGCCGAAGCCGCCGCCGATCTCGGAGGAGGTCACGCGCAGCTTGGACACATCCATGCCGAGCAGCATGGCGCAATGGTTGCGGTAGACGAAGTGCCCTTGCGTGCAGACCCAGAGTTCGCCCGTGCCATCGGGCGAGACGGATGCCACGCAGGCGTGGGGCTCGATATAGCCCTGGTGCGTCTGCTCGGTCTTGAAGTTGCGCTCGATCACGAAGTCGGCCTCAGCGAAGCCGGCCTCGACGTCGCCATGACCGAACTCGGTGACCTTGGCGATGTTGGAGGCCTTCTTGGGCTTCGGCTCAACACCCTCGGTGAAGCAGTTGGCGTGGAGGATGGGGGCCGATGGCTTCACCGCCTCGTCAACCTCGGTCACATGCGGCAGGACTTCGTAGTCCACCTTGATCAGCTTGAGGGCGGCCTTGGCGGTGGCCATGTCGACAGCGGCGACGGCGGCGACCGCGTGGCCGTCATAGAACACCTTGGTGCGGGCCATGCAGTTGTCGAGGATGTCGAACATGCCCTGGTCGCCATTGGTCAGGTCCGGCAGGTCGGCGGCGGTGAGCACCGCCTTGACGCCGGCCAGCTTCTCGGCCTTGGACGTGTCGATCTTCTTGATCTTCGCATGGGCGTGGGGGCTGCGGAGCACGAGGCCCGTGAGCTGGCCCGGAAGGTTATGGTCAGCGCCGTACTTGGCGCGGCCGGTCACCTTGTCGATGCCATCGGGGCGCAGCGGGCGCGTGCCGACGGATTTGAAGGACTTACCCGTATAGGAGGCGTCGAGCGGCATGGATCAGGCTCCTCTCATCACTTTGGCGGCGTCCTGGACGGCGCGCACGATCTTGTCATAACCGGTGCAGCGGCAGAGATTGCCGGCCAGACCGAAGCGGATTTCTTCTTCAGACGGATCCGGGTTCTTTTCCAGAAGCGCCTTGGCGGCGATCAGGAACCCCGGTGTACACACGCCGCACTGGAGAGCGGCATGTTCAATGAACTTCACCTGCAGCGGATGCAGCGTGGCGCCATCCGACATGCCTTCGACCGTGTCGATTTCGCGGCCTTCGGCCTCGACGCCGAGGACGAGACAGGAGCAGACGAGGCGGCCGTCGACCTGCACGGAGCAGGATCCACAGTCGCCCGTTCCGCAACCTTCCTTGGCGCCGATGAGGCCAACGCGGTTGCGCAGCACGTCGAGCAGCGTTTCAGTCGGCTCGCAGGCAAACTCAACAGCATCGCCGTTGATGGTGGTGGAAACGAGTACGCCCATTGTCACTTTCCTCCTGCGCGCGTGTACGCGATCTTTGCGGCGCGCTTCGTCAGCACGGCGGCAACCTTGGTGCGGAACTCCACGGTGCCGCGCTTGTCATCAATCGGGCGGCAGGCAGCGGATGCGGCCTCGCCCAGCTTTTCCAGCGCGGCGTCGTCGAGCTTGGTGCCGATGATGGCCTTGGCGGCGGCCGAGACCAGCAGCACGGTGGGGGCAACCGCACCCAGCGAGACGCGGGCGGCGGTGACGACGCCCTTGGCGTCGATCGTCAGGTTCACGGCAGCGCTCACCACCGCGATGTCCATCTCCGAGCGCGGGATGAAGCGCAGATAGGCATCACCCGAGCGCGGCTTGCGGGCCGGCAGCACGAGCGATTCGATGAGTTCGCCCTTCTTAAGGGACGTGCGGCCGGGACCGACCGGAACCTGTTCCACGGCGACCGTGCGCTTGCCCTTGGGGCCCTGGACCACGGCCTTGGCGCCAGCGGCCACGAGGGCCGGAACGCTGTCCGCGGCGGGAGAGGCGTTGCAGAGATTGCCCGACATGGTGCAGCGGCCCTGCACCTGCTTGGAGCCGATGAGGCTTGCGGCCTCGATGACGCCAGGCCAGGCCTTGGACAGGGCCTTGTTCTCGGTGAGCTCCGCGCAGGAGACGGCGGCACCGATGGTGAAGCCCGATGCGGTCTTCTTCACCTCGCGCATCGCCTTGATGCGCTTGATGTCGACCACGAGATCCGGTTCGATATATCCGCCCTTCAGCTTCACCAAGAGGTCAGAGCCTCCCGCGAGCACATAGGCGCTCCCCTTTGCCTTGGCGAGCAGGCCAACTGCCGCCTTGGTCGTTTCTGGTGCTTCGTATTGCATCTGATGCCACCTGTTTGGAATTTCGATCCGCATTTTGAGCAGGGAAGGGCCAAAGGTCAACCATTGCGGCAAGGTTCCCGGCATGTCAAAGGCGCGCAGGCCCGGGGGTGCCTGCATGTTGCAGTGCGTTCTTTGGAGCATCGCGATCAGAAGCGGCTATTAGGTTTCCCCTCCCCCTAGTGGGGAGGGGCAGGGGTGGGGGTCGCTCCGCTCGCGTAGGCTCAGGCACCCGACTCGCGGTACCCCCACCCTTCGTCCCTCCCCACAAGGGGGAGGGAAACACAATCCGGCTGGTGGTGGATGCTTCCTGCGCTATCCGTCGTAACCGTAGTCGCGGCGGGCTGCCTCAATCGTCACCAGTCCTGCTGCAATGTCTGCCTCCAGGGCTGCGCGGTCGCGCTTGTCCGGGTTGCCGAAGCCGCCGCCGCCGGGGAGTTCCAGCACCAGCGAATCGCCCGTCTCGATGATGTAGACGCCCTTGTCCGGTAGTTTCGAGCCCGAGCCGTGCCCAGCCGAGCCCCGGCAGCCCGCTTCGCCGCCCTCGCGGCCCCGGGCCGGATGGATGATGCGGTCGAAGGTGGCAGCCGATATGGCGAAGGGTGCCGCTTCGCGGTTGGCGATCTCGATGACCTGCGAGACGCCGCCGCGCCATTGGCCGGCGCCGCCTGAGTCTGGCAGGTAGTGCTTGCGCTTGAAATAGAGCGGGCACTGGGTCTCCGTCACCTCGACGGGGATGGTGCCGACGCCCGAAGGGAAGGCGGTGGTGGCAAGGCCGTCCTTGCCGGGCCTTCCGCCGATGCCGCCCAAGCCCATGTTGATGACGGCGAAGGACTTGGCCTTGGCCGTCTGCTCCGGCGGAACACGGCCATGGGCGGAGTAGAGCGAGAGGATCCAGATCGGACCGGCACTTTCCGCCTGTACGGTTCCGGGCAGCGCCTGGGCCAGGCAGCCGAAGACGCTGTCGGCCAGCATCTGGCCGATCACGTGGCGCGCGGTGACGGGCGAGGGGCGGATCGGATCAACCACGGTGCCGGGCTCGGTCACGAGATCGAAGCAGGAGAGGGAGCCGATGTTGTTTGGCACATGGGGGGCGATCACCGCCTTGAGGCCGAACACCGCGTAGGCGTGGGTGTAGGTGCGCGGGCTGTTGATGCCGAAGAGTGAGGCCGGCGAGGTGCCGGAGAAATCGACCGTGATCTTGCCGCCCTTGATGGTGAGCTTGGACTTCAGCGTCAGTTCGCGCTCATAACCGTCGAGTGGCATTTCGTAGGACCACTCGCCTTGCGGCAGCGCCTTGATCGCCTCACGCGCGCCCTTCTCGGACTGGGTGAGGATGTGCTTGGCCAGCGCGTCGAGCGAGGCAAGCTTGAACTCCTTCATCATGTCGATCAGGCGGCGCGCACCCGTGTCGTTCGCACTGATGAGGGAGAGCACGTCGCCCCTCACCTCCACGGGGCTGCGCGAATTGGCGAGGATGATGGAAAGAAGCTCCTCGTTGAGCTTTCCCTCTTTCCTGATCCTCAGGTGCGGGATGAGGGTGCCCTCCTCGAAGGAGGAGTTGGCCTTGGCCGACATGCCGACGCCACCCACGTCAATGACGTGGCAGGTGGACGCGAAAAAGGCGACAAGCCTTTGCCCCAAGAATACCGGCGTCATCATCACATAGTCGAACAGGTGCCCGGTGCCGAGCCACGGATCGTTGGTGATGAAGACGTCTCCCGGCTTCATGGTGGACTGCGGGAAGTGCTTGAAGAAATGGGCAACCGCGGTCGCCATGGTGTTGACATGGCCAGGGGTGCCCGTCATCGCCTGGGCGATCATGTTTCCTTCAGGGTCATAGACGCCGGCGGACAGGTCGCCCGCCTCACGCGTGATGGTGCCGAAGGCGGTGCGGAGCAGGGATTGCGCCTGTTCCTCGACGACCGCGATCAGGCGGTTCCACATGACCTGCGTGCGGATGGCGGCGAGTGCGTGCTTGCTCATCGCGTGCGCTCCAGAACGATGTAACCCAGTGAGTTGATTGCGGCACTGAAGTTGGCGCCGACGATGGTGGAGGTCTCGTCCTCCGCGATGATGGCCGGGCCCTTGATGGCGGAGCCCGGTTTCATGTCAAAGCGCCAGTAGACGGGGGCGTCTACCTGCTTGCCCAAGGCTGGATCATAGATGCGGCGCTTCGAGCGGGGCTTGGGGGCCGCCTTCTTCGCGGCCCTGGCGGCACGCTTCGGTTTCACACCTTGTGACGAGACGGTGACGGACCAGGTGATCGCTTCCGCCTCCTGGTTGGGAATACGCAGGCCATAGACCTGCTCATAGAGCCGCTCGAATTCGGCCTTGAGCTTCGCGCCGTCGGTCTTTGCCAGCTTCTTGACCGGCACGCTCACGCGGATCTCGTGGCCTTGTCCGATGTAGCGGCAGTCGGCGATGATCTGGATCGTCGGCTTCGCCTTGCCGAGGGCAGGTTCCACCACGGCCCTTGCATCTGCCGTCATTGATGACAGGAGGCTGTTCACGCGCCCGGGGTTGAAGTCCTCGAGCGAGACGACGGCACTCTTGGTGATCTCGTAGGCCACGGGCGCGCGGAGGAAGCCGATGGCGGAGCCCACGCCCGCGCCCTTCGGCACGATGATGGTCCTGACCCCCACCTTGTCCGCCAGGCGGCAGGCATGGAGCGGTGCGCCGCCGCCAAAGGCGATCATGGTGCAGGAGGCAATGTCATGCCCGCGCTCGATGGCGTGGACGCGCGCGGCATTGGCCATGTTCTCTTCCACGATCTCGGTAACGCCCGCGGCGGGCCAGAAGTCCTTCAGGCCCAGCTTCGCGCCGATGTGCTTCTGCAGTGCTGATTTGGCAGCTGCCTCGTCCAGCGCGATCTTGCCGCCCGCGAAATAGGCGGGGTCGATCTTGCCCAGGGCGAGATTGGCATCGGTGACGGCGGGCTCGGTGCCGCCTCTGGCATAGCAGACGGGGCCGGGGGTGGAGCCAGCACTGTCCGGCCCGACTGTTATGCGCGAGAGCTTGTCGACGCGCGCGATGGAACCGCCGCCGGCACCGATTTCCACCATCTCGATGACGGGGATGCGCACGGGGATGCCGGAGCCCTTCATGTCACGGTAGGCCCGCGCGATCTCGAACTTTCGG
>CAIYXE010000745.1 GCA_903930095.1 uncultured Hyphomicrobiales bacterium | reverse complement strand
TTTCGTCGAGAACGATGTTCACGATGCGATCAACGTCCTGGGTGTAGAGGTGAGAGTTCTTGTCGGCGAGTTTCTTCACAAATTCGGACTTGATCATGGATCATGCTCCCAGGCGAGTTTTCCGAGGCGACGCTGCCAAAGCGGGGACGAAGGGTCAAGGCTATGCGCGGGTTGAGGCAAGGTGACCCCCAAGTGGGATCTTGCGGTTTTCCGCCGAAGTTCAGGTGGGACACCGCGCTGACAACTCTTCAGTTGATCCCGTGACGGCAGGTCCATAGTCTTCGAGTTCGAAGGCTGGAGCAGGAATTCATGACCATTCGGGCGATCATACTTGGAGCAGCGGCACTGGCCGTGACAAACCTGATAGCTGTGCAGGCATATGCCGACAGTTGCTGGTGGCATAACGGTTCGCTGATGCGGCTGGAATCCAGCGGCAGCAAGCGATGGTTCACCTATGAGCAGCCAAAGCCGGAACTCCGCCGCTCCGGTGTGCAGGAGGGAACGCTTCTGTTTGACGGTGTTCGGCGCGGTTCCCGCTATGTCGGGACCGCGCGCGTGTTTTCGCGGTACTGTCTCGCGCACCCACTGGAATATGCGGTCGAGGGCTCGGTGAGCCGGAATGACACGCGGGTCGTTCTCCGGGGAACGCGGGAGGTGCAGGAGCGCTGCGCGCCGACCGGCCGTGTCAGGACCGACACGCTGGTGTTCGACTACGCTTACGATTGCTGATCCCGTTTGGCCTGAGGACACTTGCATCCATGAAGAGCCGGCGTGCCTGTGGAATGAGGTCTGGAATAATGCGGCACCATGGCTCAACTGCCGGGTGAGCAGTAGTTAGCATGTATGTGCAGTACGCTGTGTCAGGCAGCAAGCCTGCTGATAGGCGGCAGTTCTTCCGCCGCATTCTCGGGAAGCATGGCCTCGAGCTCCGCTTTCAGTTCCTGAACCCGAGGGCCGTTGCGATGGACGATGACCGCTCGGTCCGATAGTTCAAAGACAGGGAACGAGCCCATTTCGGAACTGCTGACCTGGCTGCGGATGATGAGGGGGATCGCTCTGCGAACTGCGAAGTCATGCGCGCGCTCGAAGCTGGTGATGGAGCCTTCGGGATCCCCACTGATGTTGCAGCTTGAGCAGATTGGCGCCGCAAACGCATGCCCGCCATAGAGTGACGTATCCGCGAGGCCGCTCAGGCGATGTTCGAGGGCTTCGAAGAACCGGCCGTGCACGCCGTCGAGCAGAAGACTCTGATGGGTTCCTCCCCGTACGGTTGCCGTCTCGAGGCTCGCAGGGCCAACCTTGATCCGCAGAAAGCTACCGGCGATTCGGTGCAGCAACGCCCTGCGCGAGTGGTGATCGGCTCTGGACTGCCGGACGGCCGTCGCCAGGGCGGATGTGTTCGAAGACATGCCGAAAAAGTGCTCGATGCCGCCCGCCGTCGTGCCGTAGTTCTTGCCCGGCTTGCGGTCCTTGGCGGCATCGATCATCGCCACGCCGTCCCGGTTCGGCGCCGCGAACAGCGCGAAGACGGT
>CAIYXE010000744.1 GCA_903930095.1 uncultured Hyphomicrobiales bacterium | reverse complement strand
CGAAGCCTATGTGAATGCCGCCGCCGTGCTCCTCGAACTGGAGCGGCCAGCTGAAGCGCGGGAGATCCTGGAGAAGGCCATCGCGGCAAACCCGCGCCATGCCGAGGCGCACAGGAGCATGGCCGAATGCCTGCGGCAGCTTGGCCAGGGGGAAGAGGCCATCGCCGCCGCCACGCGGGCCGTGAACCTTGACCGCATGTCGGTGGACTGCCTTCTGACGCGCGCCGGACTGTTCGAGGCGGCAGGGCGCGAGCAGGATGCGCTTGCCGACTATGCAAGCGCCCGGGCGCTGGACCCTCGGAACAAGGATGTGCTGCTCGCCAATGCGGAGCTGTTCTACCGCCAGTCCCGCCATGAAGAGGCCATCGCGCTGTGCGACGCCGCAATCATTGCCAACCCGGAGGAGGCCCGGTCCTATCACCTCATCGGCAAGGCCATGGAAGCGCGCAAGGAACTTCCGGCCGCGGCGGCAAGCTATGCGAAGGCCGCCCAACTGGACCCCGCCTGGCTCTCGCCCCTGCTGCGCCATGCCAGCGTGCTGGACGACATGGGCCGGCATGATGAGGCGCTCGCTGCCCACGACCAGGCCATCGCGCTGCAGCCGGATTCGGTGGAGGCCCACATCGGCAAGGGCGACACGCTGCGCGGTATGCGCCGCTTCGAGGAGGCGCTGGCCTGTTTCGACCATGCCATCGCGCTCGCACCGGAACGGCACCTGCTTTACGGCACGCGCGGCTCGCTTCGCAGCGAAATGGGCCAGACCGCGGAGGCGCTCGAGGACTTCGGCCAGAGCCTCCGGATCATGGCGGCAGGCAATGCGGCGGCTGAGACGGTGGCCCGCCACTGCATATCGCTTCTGTCCGTTGACAAGATTCCCGCCATCTATGCCACAGAGGCCGAACTCGCCGCCACGCGCGACAGGGTGGAGAGCGTGCTTGACGAACTGCTCCGGGTCTATGACGGCGAGGTGCCGCTCGGCGCGGAGGAAACCCGCGTGTCCGAACAGGCAATCCGCCAGCTCAACGGATTCTACCTCGCCTATCACCAGCGCAATGACCAAGGCACGATGCGCAAGCTCTCCCTCGCCGCCTCGCGGCTGCTGTCGCTTCCGCCGTGGGAGGCCGCGCCGCGGACGCGGACGGGGCCGATCCGCGTCGGCATCGCTTCGCAGCGGTTACGCAACCACAATGGCGCCAACTGGGCCTATAACTGGTTCGCCAATCTTCCGCGCGGCGACTATGAATTCTTCACCTATGCCTTCGAGACCACGACGGATGATCTGTCGCAGAAATTCGCCGCGCTCGGCAGCCACCGGGTCCTCACCTGGTCGCGCGGCAACCCGCATGAGATCGTGCGCCAGATGCGCAGTGACGGGCTCGACATGCTGATGCTCACCGATGTGGGGATGACGGCGGTCAGCCGCTTCCTGTCGCTCCACCGCATCGCGCCTTGCCAGTTCACTGCCTGGGGCCATCCGGTGACCACGGGCTCCCCTGAGATGGACTTCTATCTCTCGAGCGACCTGATGGAGCCGGAAGATGGACAGGACCACTACACGGAAAAGCTCGTCCGCATGCCGAACCTGGCACTCTATCTCGAGGAGCGGGCGGGGGAAGCCCGCCCCCCCGCCCAGGCGGCGGACTTTGGCCTGCCGGAGGGCCGCGTGCTCTTCGGCTGCCTGCAGTCGCTGTT
>CAIYXE010000743.1 GCA_903930095.1 uncultured Hyphomicrobiales bacterium | reverse complement strand
GACTGTCAGATCACTTCCGGACGCTTGCCGCCCGCGAAGGGGAACCGCTTGCGGAAGTCAGCGGCGATCTCCTCGAAGGTCAGCCACTTCACGCCTTCATGGCCATTGATGTACTCGATCAGGCGTTCCAGCATCAGCAGCACCTGCGGACGGCCGCTCACATCTGGATGGATGGTGAAGGGGAACACGGCGTAGTCCATCTCGCGATAGACCCAGTCGAACTGGTCGCGCCACATCTGCTCAATATCGCGCGGGTTCACAAAGCCGTGGCTATTGGGAACCTTCTTCATGAACATCATGGGGGGAAGGTCATCGACATACCAATTGGCACCGATCTCCACGAGATCGATCTCCTTGCCGTGCTTCAGGGGATGCATCCACTCCTCGGCCTTCTTTGAATAGTCGATGCCGTTCCATGAATCGCCCACGCGTGCGTAGAAGGGCTGGAAGTCGCGATAGCCCTGGCTATGGTCATACTTGAAGCCGTACTTCTGCAGGAGAGCGGCGGTCGATGCCGACATTTCCCACCAGGGCGCAACATAGCCGCGCGGTTTCTGGCCCGACAGCTTCTCGATGAGCTCGATCGACTTCACCAGCACCGCTTCTTCCTGGGTGGGGGTCATGGCAATCGGGTTTTCGTGCAGGTAACCATGTGCGCCGACCTCGTGGCCTTCATCGACGATGCGCTTGACCTCGTCCGGGAAGGTCTCGATTGAGTGGCCGGGAATGAAAAAACTGGTCCGCAGCTTGTACTTCTTGAACAGGTTCAGCAGGCGTATGTTGCCAACCTCGCTGGCGAAGATGCCGCGCTGGATGTCAGACGGCGAATCCCCGCCGCCGTATGAGCCGATCTGACCCGCCACCGAGTCGATGTCGGTGCCGAATGCACAGAGAATTTCCTTTGCCATCATCTCGTCTCCCAACAATTGCTACGGCCTCTTTAGGGCCTCGAATGCGGGAATAGAAACATGCTGAGTTTGAAAACTCCACATTCTTCTTTATGCTGCAGTGGCGATGAGCTGGATTGCGAAGATCATCATTAATCACACGGCGCTCGACGCACAGCGCAAAGCCCGGCGTGGGCGAGTGTACCGAACAGATTATTGCCGACTTCGCTGACACACAGAGCGGACCAGACACAGCATGATGATACCCAGGCCCGACCGCCACCAGAATATGCGCGAGGCCTTGCGCGCCCTCTGTGCCGGCTTTCCTCCGGAATATCACCGCAAGCATGGCGCCGAAGCAACCTACCCCGAGGAATTCATCGATGCCCTCACAAAGGCGGGCTGGCTCGCCGCGATGATCCCGGAGGTCTATGGCGGCTCGGGCCTGAGCCTCGCGGAAGCCTCTGTGGTGATGGAGGAGATCAACCGCTCGGGCGCAAATGCGGGCCATTGCCACGGCCAGATGTACAATATGGGAACGCTGCTGAGGCACGGGTCAAAGGAGCAGAAGGACCGTTACCTGCCGAAGATCGCCCGCGGTGAACTGCGCCTCCAGTCCATGGGCGTCACCGAGCCGACGTCCGGAACCGACACGACCAAGCTCAGAACCACAGCGCTGCGCAAGGGCGACCGATATGTGGTGAACGGCCAGAAGGTGTGGATCTCCCGCATCCAGCATTCGGACCTGATGATCCTTCTGGCGCGCACCACGCCCATCGCCGAGGTGCGCAAGAAGTCTCAAGGCCTTTCGATTTTTCTGGTCGACCTGCACCACGCCATCGGCAACGGCCTGACCGTAAAGCCCATCCGCAACATGGTGGGCCACGAAACCAACGAGCTGTTCTTTGACAATCTGGACATCCCCGCGGAGAACCTGATCGGTGAGGAAGGAAGCGGCTTCCGCTATATCCTCGACGGGCTCAATGCCGAGCGCATCCTGATTGCGGCGGAATGCGTGGGCGATGGCTACTGGTTCATCGACAAGGTGTCGGCCTATGCGAAGGAGCGGATCGTCTTCGACCGCCCGATCGGCCAGAACCAGGGCGTGCAGTTCCCCATCGCGCGCGCCTACGTGAATGTGGAGGCGGCAAGCCTCATGCGCTTCGAGGCGGCGCGGAAATTCGACGCGGAGGAGGACTGCGGCGCGGAGGCCAATATGGCGAAGCTCCTGGCGGCAGATGCCTCATGGGAGGCCGCAAACGCCTGCCTGCAGTTCCACGGCGGCTTCGGCTTCGCCCAGGACTACGACGTTGAGCGCAAGTTCCGCGAGACGCGGCTCTACCAGGTGGCTCCGATCTCCACCAACCTGATCCTGTCCTACATCGCCGAGCATGTTCTCGGCCTTCCCCGTTCCTTCTGACAATCGAAAAGGCCGCCTCCCTGGGGAAGCGGCCTGATGTCAGCCGTGAACGCCAATCATGCTCAAACTTATGATTTAGCGCGAGTTTTTTCGACCAGGTGTTTCCAGCTGGTCGGAACGCGCGCTAGACGCCGATCGGCATGTGCTCCGGCGAGCGGGAAACGGCGCGAGGTGCGGTAATTTCCTTCCAGATCGACAGCGCCTTGTTCACCGCCGGGAAGGTCTTGCGGGGCACGAACCTGCCGCGGCCCGGGCGCGCCTTTTCGTTCTTTCCATAGGCCCAGACCACCTCGCCGCGCGAGAGGGTGTAACGGGCCTGGCCGTTCACCTTGAAACCCTCGAAGACGTTGTAGTCGATGATGGACTTCTGGGTGGCGGCGGAAATGGTCTTGGAGATGCCGGGGTCCCACACCACGATGTCCGCGTCAGAGCCGACGAGCAGCGCGCCCTTCTGCGGGTAGATATTGAGGATCTGCGCGATATTGGTGGAGGTTACCGCCACGAACTCATTCGGCGTGATGCGTCCCGTCTCGACGCCCTTCGTCCACAGCATGGAAAGCCGGTCCTCCAGCCCGCCGGTGCCATTCGGGATCTTGGGGAAATTGTTGACGCCCAGGCGCTTCTGCGCGGTGGTGAAGGCGCAATGGTCGGTCGCCACCACCTGCAGGGAACCTGCGGCCAGACCCGCCCACAGCGAATCCTGATGGCTCTTGTTGCGAAAGGGCGGCGACATCACGCGCTGTGCGGCATAGTCCCAGCTCTTGTTAAAGTACTCGCTCTCGTCAAGCGTCAGATGCTGGATGAGAGGCTCGCCATAAACACGCATGCCCTTCTGGCGGGCACGGCGGATGGCCTCATGCGCCTGCTCGCTCGATGTGTGCACGATATAGACGGGCACGCCCGCGGCATCGGCGATCATGATGGCGCGGTTGGTGGCCTCGCCTTCCACCTCAGGCGGACGCGAATAGGCATGCGCCTCAGGACCGGTGTTGCCCTCGCTCATGTATTTCTGCTGCAGGGCGGCGACGATGTCGCCGTTCTCACAGTGGACGAGCGGCAGCGCGCCCAGTGCGGCGCAACGCTGGAACGACGCGAACATCTGATCATCATTGACCATCAACGCGCCCTTGTAGGCCATGAAGTGCTTGAACGTGTTGATGCCGCGGTCCACGACCTCGGCCATCTCGTTGAAGTGCCTCTCAGACCATCCGTCGATGCACATGTGATAGGAATAATCACAGGAGGCCTGGCGCGTGGCCCGGCCTTCCCAGTCCTTCAGCGCCGCCAGCATCCCGTCCTTGCCGGGGATCACGAAGTCCACAACCATCGTCGTGCCACCGGAAAGGGCTGCGAAGGTGCCACTCTCCCAGGTCTCCGCTGCGGTGGTCGCCATGAAAGGCATTTCGAGATGGGTGTGTGGATCGATGCCGCCCGGCATGATGTAGGCGCCTTCCGCATCGACTACGGTGTCGCCCTTCAGATTGGGCCCGATTGCGGCGATCTGCTCACCCTCGATGAGGATGTCGGCAACATAGGTACGGTCCGCCGCAACAATCGTGCCTCCCTTGATGACCTTGGACATTCTGTTTCTCCCTATAACACTCTTGAGTACTGAACCCCGCCCTCAGCCTTCCGGCGGAGGATTGCGCTTTGGCCGGCCATTCCCGATCCTTCCTCCGTTCCGCGCTTCAAGGTTCCGCTGATTCACTCGCCATTCTGATACGCCACGGCCTGCATGGAAAGATGATAGTGAAAGCCCGTCAAGCCGTCGATGTCCCCGTGTACAGGCTCGAAATGAAGTTTGAACCACGGCAGTCCACTAAACTCACAGGGGGTGGGGATGATGCCACTCCCCGCATTCTGCCGTCAGTCCGGCAAAAGCCGGAATCCGGCTTTGTTTCGGCGTGTTTATCGTCCAAAGCTGGATCCCAGCTTTCGCTGGGATGACGGCGCTGGAGGGCACTGGACGGCGCTGACCGAGTTAGAT
>CAIYXE010000742.1 GCA_903930095.1 uncultured Hyphomicrobiales bacterium | reverse complement strand
TGAACATCCCGACCGTGTTCGTTTCCGGCGGACCGATGGAGGCCGGCAAGGTCAAGTGGGAAGCCAAGGTGATCTCCCTCGACCTGGTGGATGCCATGGTCAAGGCTGCCGACAGCAGCTGCTCGGACGAGGAAGTTGACGCCATCGAGCGTTCGGCCTGCCCGACCTGCGGCTCCTGCTCCGGCATGTTCACGGCGAACTCGATGAACTGCCTCACCGAGGCCCTTGGCTTGTCGCTTCCCGGCAACGGCTCCACACTCGCCACGCACTCCGACCGCAAGCGCCTCTTTGTCGAGGCTGGCCACCTCGTGGTCGATCTGGCGCGCCGCTACTATGAGCAGGATGACGACAGCGTGCTGCCACGCAAGGTGGCGAGCTTCGGCGCCTTCGAGAACGCCATGACGCTGGATATCGCCATGGGCGGCTCCACCAACACCGTGCTGCACATCCTGGCCGCCGCGCATGAGGCGGAGATCGACTTCACCATGAAGGACATCGACCGGCTGTCGCGCCGCGTGCCCGTGCTCTCCAAGGTGGCGCCCGCCAAGTCGGATGTGCACATGGAAGACGTGCACCGCGCCGGTGGCATCATGGCCATCCTCGGCGAGCTTGACCGTGGCGGCCTTCTCAACCGCGATCTTCCCACCGTCCATGCCCGCACGCTGGGCGAGGCGCTGGACCGCTGGGACATCTCCCGCACCAATTCCGATTCCGTGCGCGAATTCTTCCGCGCCGCACCGGGTGGCGTGCCCACCCAGGTGGCCTTCAGCCAGTCCAGCCGCTGGGATGAGCTGGACCTCGACCGCAAGACCGGCGTCATCCGCGACGTGGAGCACCCCTTCTCGAAGGACGGCGGCCTCGCCGTGCTCTACGGCAACCTGGCGGAGGAAGGCTGCATCGTGAAGACGGCGGGTGTGGATGAATCGATCCTCAAGTTCACCGGCAAGGCCAAGGTGTTCGAAAGCCAGGATTCTGCCGTGCACGGAATATTGAACCGCGGCGTGGAGGCGGGCGACATCGTCGTCATCCGTTATGAAGGCCCGCGCGGCGGCCCGGGCATGCAGGAAATGCTGTACCCGACGAGCTACATCAAGTCGAAAGGCCTCGGAAAGGCTTGTGCGCTGATCACCGATGGCCGCTTCTCCGGCGGAACCTCTGGGCTTTCCATTGGCCACATGTCTCCGGAAGCGGCCGAAGGCGGCCTCATCGCGCTGGTGGAGCAGGGTGACACGATCGAGATCGACATTCCCAACCGTTCGATCCATCTCGCCGTGCCAGAGGCCGAGATCGCCCGCCGCCGCGCCGCTATGCTGGCCCGCGGCGACAAGGCGTGGAAGCCCACCGAGCAGCGTAAGCGCAAGGTGACGACGGCGCTCAAGGCCTATGCGGCACTCACCACCTCGGCTGCCAAGGGTGCTGTCCGCGTCGTTGACTGAGGAGGGAGAAGGCGATGGCCATGACGCTGCCCGCAATGCTGCTTGACGGTTACGCAAACTTCCGTGCGGGGCGCTATGCCTCCGAGGCCGAGCGCTACCGCAAGCTGGGGGAGGGTTCGCAGAAGCCGAAGATCATGATCATCGCCTGCTGCGACTCGCGCGCGGCACCCGAGACGATCTTCGATGCGGGCCCGGGTGAGATGTTCGTGGTGAGGAACGTCGCCAACCTCGTGCCGCCCTACACGCCGGACGGTGGCCACCACGCCACATCTGCGGCACTTGAATTTGCCGTCATGTCGCTGGGTGTGCGCCACATCGTGGTGATGGGCCATGGCCGCTGCGGCGGCATCCGCGCGGCGGTGCAGGAGTCCTCTCCGCTCACCCACACGGATTTCATCGGCTCCTGGATGCGGCCCATCAAGGACGTTACCCGCATCGTGCCGCGTGAACTGGGCGAGAATGCCGAAACCCACGAACGCCACATCGAGCGCGCCTCGATCGAGCATTCGCTGGCGAACCTCCGCACCTTCCCGTGGATCCGGATGAAGGAGAACAAACGCGATCTGTCGCTGCACGGCGTCTGGTTCGATATCGCCATGGGCGAGCTTCATGCCTATGATGAGGATGAGGCCGAATGGTCCGCAATGGAGGGAGGAACGGCATGAGCTATGTGATCGGCGTCGATGGCGGCACGGAATCAATCCGCGCCTTCGTGTTCGACCTCGAAGGCAAGCCGCTCGCTTCCGTGGCCACCCCCTACAAGACGGACTTCCCGAACCCGTCCTGGGCCGAACAGAACCCGGAAGACTGGTGGGCCTGCATGGGCCAGTCGGTCAAGGGCGCCGTCGCCAAGGCCGGCGTCTCGCCGTCTGACATCATTGCCCTTTCGGTTGACACCACCTGCTGCTCCGTCGTGGCCCTCGACCAGTCCGGAAAACCGCTCCGCCCCTGCATGATCTGGATGGACGTGCGCTCGGCCAAGGAAGCCGATGATGTTGCCGCCACCGGAGACCCCAATCTCCGCGTCAACGGCGGCGGCGCTGGCCCCGTCTCGGCGGAGTGGATGATCCCCAAGTCGCTGTGGATGAAGCGCCACCAGCCCGAGATCTTCAAGCGTGCTGCCAAGGTCGGCGAATACCAGGACTACATCAACCTCCGCCTCACCGGCCGCTGGGTGGGCTCGCTCGGCAATGCCGCGGTGCGCTGGCATTACCAGACCCAGCACGGCGGCGTGCCGCGTTCGCTGCTGAAGGCGCTGGACCTGAGCGACCTGGAGGAGAAGTGGCCGAACCCCATCATTGCCCCCGGAACCCCCATCGGTCCGCTGACGCGCGAGGCCGCGGCGCATCTGGGCCTGCGTGAAGGCGTGCCCGTCGTGCAGGGCGGGGCGGATGCCTTCATCGGCGTCATCGGCCTCGGCGTCACGCAGCCGGGTGAGATGGCGCTCATCACCGGCTCGTCCCATCTCCATATTGGCGTTGCTGACCGCGTGGTGCACAAGGCGGGCGTCTGGGGCACCTATATGGATGGCGTCTATCCGGGCAAGCCCATCATCGAGGGTGGGCAGACCTCCACCGGCTCCGTCATCGCCTGGTTCAAGCGCCACTTCGCGGAGCACGCGAGCTGGGAGACGCTGAACGAGGGTGCCGCCGCCATTCCGCCGGGGGCAGAAGGCCTGCTGGTGCTCGACCATTTCCAGGGCAACCGCACGCCCTACACCGATGCGCTGTCGCGCGGCGCCATCACGGGTTTGACCCTGAAGCATACGCCGGCCCATGTCTTCCGTGGCATCATCGAGGGCATCTGCCTGGGCACACGCCTGATCACCGACAGCTTCGGTGAAGCCTTCACGCCGAAGCGCATCGTGCTGGCGGGGGGTGCTTCCAATTCGCCCCTCTGGCTACAGATCCATGCGGATACGATCGGAGCCCCCATTCAATTGACCGAAGTGGCGGATGCCCCGGCCTTGGGCAGCGCCATCCTCGCCGCCTATGGCGCTGGCAAATTCGCCTCGATCGAGGAAGGCTGCGCCGCCATGGTGCGCTCCAAGTCGGTGATTGAGCCGATCGCCGCCAATACCCGCTTCTACGAGTCCGAGATGCTTCCGCGCTACGCCAAGCTCTATGGCGCGCTGAAGAGCGTCCGGGGGTAGATAGTTCTCACGATGTCAATCAGCAGCCTCCCGTGAGGGAGGTGCTGCCTGACTATCATAATAGGAATAAAAGTCAAGGACAATATTCCTTGTCTCTCACCTTGCCCTGACGCCCTATCGTCCTCTCCCGCCCCGCGGGAGAGGACACAATGCTGAGTCAAGCCCCGGGTGTGGTGAGTCTGCGGAATGTTCCCGGCAGATCAGAGCTTCTTCAACCCCGCCTCGATCTCCGCCCGCCGGCCTTCAAGGAACGGCGGCAGCGACAATGTGGTGCCGAGCTTGTCCATCGGC
>CAIYXE010000741.1 GCA_903930095.1 uncultured Hyphomicrobiales bacterium | reverse complement strand
TGAAAGCCTGCCGATCGAGTTCGCCTCCCATGCCGAAGACCGTGATGGCTGGCGCAGCGCCATGCGCCTGGCGGCGGGGGTTGCGGCCGCCGCGGCGGTGCTGTCGGCAATTGGCTTGGGGCTCGTCTGGCAAGCCTCTGCCCAACTGGCTTCAGCGCGTGAGGAGACGGCCGGGTTGACGGCATCGCTGCGGCCCGGCCAGTCCGCCGGCGCGGCCTCCCTTCTCGAGGCTGCCACAACGCTTCGGGAGCGGCGCCGTCAGCGCCACCCCGCTCTTGTGGTTGTCGACGAACTCTCCGCCATCCTGCCCCAGAACGTCTGGCTCGACAGCCTGTCGCTCGATGATGCCCGTCTTGACCTGAAGGGGCAGGGCAGCGGCATTCCGGCCGTCATTGGCATCCTCGAACAGTCGCCCTTCTTCGGGGATGTCAATTTCGCATCCGCCACGCAGTTCAACGAAAGCCTGAACGCCGAAGCCTTCTCGATCGGCGCAACGGTGGAACCGGCAGGGGATGCTGCGCCGTGACCGTGCTAGCGCCTGACCTCGCAGTTTCCGAAATCCACCGAGGCAACGCCGCCGACCGTCACCATGTTGCTGGTGAAGGCGCCCGTCACACGGTTCACGAATATGGAGCGCGCGGCGAATTCCGGCCCCTCGAGCGTGGTGCCGATGATCGCGTTGTCGCGGATCACGAACTCCATCGCAATGTCAATGCAACCCGTGTCGTTGAAACGGTTCGGGCAAAGGCGGACCGTCCCCTCGCCGAGGCCCAGCGTGATGCGCTGCGTCTTGGCGCGGTTGTCGCAGCCGGTCTGAAAGCACAGGTTTCCCCGGCTGATCAGGCAATTCAAGCCTTCAGCGGATGCGGGAATGGCCGGAAACCCGCAGGCGATGCCGAGAAGGGACGCAAGGGCGAGACAACGCATGGATGAGATCTTCATGGCAGGAACAATAGCGGCGGCCCGGCGGATTGTCGATTCTTACAGGGAGTGTGCCGCGGCATGAACCTCTCACTCCCGGTCCGCAATCTGTCGCCGCGGGCAATGAAAGGCGCGGCGATCCTGCTGGTGAGCGCAATCCTGCTGTTGTTGCTCGCCGTGCTGCCCTTCGTCTGGCATGCCTCTTTGAGTGAGCAGGCTGCAGCACAGCTTGCCGAACGCGACCGCGTGAAGGCGCGTGTGCTTGCCCACGCGGATGCCCGTGGCCGTATGCTCACCGATGGGGATCAGCCACAGAACATGTTCCTGCCCGGCACCACGGCCGGAACGACGCTCGCTGCATTCCAGACCATCGTCAGCGATGCGGCCGGGGCCAGCGGCATCAGCGTGTTGCGGATGCAACCGTTGCCCGGCGGGGAGGGGTCCGGGCTCTCGGCCTATCGCCTCGCGGTCGATGCGGCAGGCAGCATGGAACAGCTGCAGCGTTTCCTTGCCGGTATCGAATCGACGCTGCCGCTGGTGATCGTCGCTGGCTTCAACATCGCCCCGCGCGCTGCTGCCGGATCTGATCCTCAGCCCTATGCCTCGGATGACCTCGCCATCTCGCTGACGCTCGAGGCCTATGCCTGGAGAGGAGCGCCATGAACCGCCGCCTCCTGCTGCTGATCTCGGTCGCGGTCCTGTTGGGGTCCGTCCTGCTGTTCGACGGGGGCGGGCTTTGGCCGGCTGAAGAGCAGGGCGTGTCAACGCCCGCGGCTGACGACACTCCCCCCTCCGCGGATGCGCCAGGCGGCGCACAGGCCACGCTCAATCCGTTCCAGGATCTCGGAACGCAGAGTTTCACCCACATGCTGGAGCGGCCGCTGTTCAACCCCGGCAGGGCGGGGCGCCCGCCGGAGCCGGTTCAGACAGTCACTGAGGTGGCCGAACCGGAACCGCCGCCCGCCCCGCCTGAGCCGCCTGATCCGCCCGCTCCGCAGGCGGAGGATTTCATGCTGGTGGCGGTGGCTGCCGGTCCTTCGGGCCGGGTCGCTGCCGTGCGCCTCGCATCAACGGGCGACGTCCTCTATCTGCGCGCAGGTCAGCCGGTCGAAGGCTGGACCGTGCTCGCCGTGAACGACAGGTCAGTGGTCATCGGAACGCCGGAGCGCAATGTCGAAGTCATCATGTTCGATACGGACGAAACGCAGACGCAGGAGATGCCGGAAGGTCCGGTGCCGGGCGATCCATCGTTTGTGCTCCCCACCGAGGGCGGTGCTGTCCAGTAAGCTGGCCCTGCGGGCGTCAGTTGAAGGTCAGGTTCCTCATCTTGTCGCGCAGGTCCTGCGATTCGCGTGAGGCTTCCTCGCCGTTCCGGATGATCTTCGGCGTAATGAAGACGATGAGTTCGGTCCGCTTCGCCCCCTTCGCGGTGGAGCCGATAAGGTCGCCGATCAGCGGCACCCTGTTCGTGCCCGGCACGGTCTTCTTGTCGCGCTCCTCCTGCCCCGTGATGAGGCCACCCAGCAGGACCGTCTGCCGGTCGTTCACCGACACCTTGCTGGTGATGGTGCGCTGGGAGATGGTTGGGTTGTTTCCCGCGGTTGCACCGTCGCGCTTGGAGACAGCCGAAAGCTCCTGGCCCAGGTCGATCGTGACCACGCCATTGGCGCTGACGCGCGGCTTCACCTTCAGGATCACGCCGGTATCGCGATATTCGAAGGAGTCATTGTTCGTTCCGGTATCGGTCGTCGACTGCAGCGTCTTCACGGGCACCTGGTCGCCGACCTTGATGGTCGCTGTCTCGTTCTCGAGTACGAGCACTGAGGGCGAAGAGACGACGCGGACGTTGGTAATGCTCGAGAGCGCATCGATGACCAGCCGTGGATCGGCGGCGCGCCCCACCAGGAAGTTCAGGCCGGGGAGTACGGGCTTGAGGATCGGCAGGTTGGGTCCAAGTTCAACGCTCGTGGGCGCGCTGGGTCCTGGCGCTTCCCCGCCGAAGAAGCCGCCCAGCGTGTCCTGCCCCTTGAAATAGGCCTGGACGCCGTAGCGAAGCTCGTCGGTGAGCGCCACTTCGGCGATGGTTGTGTTGATCAGCACCTGCACCGCCGGCGCATCGATCTGGCGCAGCATCGCCTGGATCTTGCGATATTCCTTCGGCGTGGCGCGGATGACGAGGGTGTTGTTCGCGGGGTTCGGCGTGATGCGCGTGCCATTCGCGAGCGTGGACGTTCCGGACGTTTCCGTTTCCTCGGGGGCCGATCCCGTGGTGAGGCCGGAACCCAGTTCGCCACCGCCCCCCTCCGGCGTCTGGGCGCCTGGCGGCTGTGCGGGATCCTGGCCTGGCGCCGCCGGTTCCATCGAGACGTTGGCCATTTCCCTGTCCGGCGCCACCTCGGCGGTGCGGCCGGCATCGGCACTGCCGTCGCCGAAGGTCGCCTGCAGGATCCGCGCGAGTTCGACGGCATTGCCGTTCTGAACCGCATAGACATAGTAGTTCGGGTCGGTCAGGCTTTCCTGGTCGAGACGCTTGATCCAGACGACGGCGCGCCGCACCTTCTGCTGGCTGTTGGCAATGACGATCAGCCCGTTGATGCGCGGAACGGGGATGACCTTCAGCGCATTGGCGCCCGCTGCTGCGGTGTCTTCGGCGAAGACGGCCTGAAGCTTGGTGGCCACCTCGTCCGCCCGCCCGTTTTCGAGAATCGCCATGCTGGCGGTCTGGGTCTTCATCCAGTCCACGTCGAAGGACAGGACGATGTCGACCAGCGCCTTGCGCTCCTCCGCCATGCCGCGGATGAGGATGAGGTTGCCTGTCCTGGATGCCCGCACGCTGCCTGAGCGGGCCAGGAAGCCCTCCATCAGTTCCATCAGCGTCGCGGGGCTGATGTAGCGCAGCGGAATGGCGCTGACGCCGTAACCGGCTGACACGTCCTGGCCGATGTCGGCCTGGCCCATCTCGCCCTCGAGCACTTCCTGCTGCGCAACGATCTTGTACCCGCTCTCGGTCTGGATCAGCGCTGCACCGGACAGCCGAAGTGCGGCCTCGAAGCTGTTCAGCAGTTCACGCGATGTCAGCGGCCGGTTGCTCACCAGGGTAACGCTGCCCTGGATCCTGGGATCGAGCACATAGTTGAAACCGAGCGTCTCCCCGAGGATCAGCTTGGCGGCCTCGGTGAGTGTTGCCTGATCGACATTTACCGTGAATGTGCCGTCTTCCTGCGCGCCGACGCCCGGCGGCGGTTCCGCGCCGTCTGGCATGATGCTTCCGCTGGCGCCTGGAAACAGTTCATAGCGCGCCTGTCTCGCCTTGTTCTTGACCGCCGCGCCATCGCCGCGGTTGCCCACCTTGCGGGGGGTCTTGGCCGTCAGGTCCACCTGGTCGAAGCTTTCGATCGAGGCCGACGGGGTGGTGCACCCCGTGAGCATTGGCCCCGCACACCCGATCAGGAGTGCTGCCGCGCCGCGCCAAAGCAAACGCCGCAGTGGCGAAGTGCCAGCGCACGGTTCTGCGTCGCCGTGCTCGAAACCGGCCGAAGGCAAATCCTGACTCCCTTGGTCCCCGCGAGGCCGTGGCCGGGGGCGATGGTCAATATTCTACTAACGGCTGCAACTATTCGCCGATTTGGTAAGGAATCTGTTAACGCAGAGGTGGAGTAAGTCACCATAATGAGCCAAGATCCAGGATCTGCCCGATCCACAAGATCAGGATCGCCGGTGCGATGAAGCTGCCGAAGGGAATTGGCTGCCGGGCATCAATCGCCCGGCGGCCGTTCAGCACACCATGAAGCACCACCCCGGCAATGGCCGAAAGCGTGGCGAGCAGGCAGGCGGGCGCAAGTGCAGCCGGCCCCAGCCAGGCGCCAGCGACGGCGGCGAGCTTCACATCCCCCAGCCCCAGCCCCTCGATCCCGCGGAAGCGGAAATAGACGGCCCTCAGAAGGTAGAATGCGCCGCCGCCGAGGATGGCGCCTGCAACACCGTTGATCAGCCCTGCGAGCCGGTCACCCTCGGGAACAAGCACGCTGCTCGCCAGCAGACCAATTGCGATGGCGGGAAGCGACAGAACATCAGGAATGATGAAATGGCGCAGGTCGATGAGGGTGATCAGCGCCATGGTGAAGAACAGATAGGCCGTGAACGCCGCCGGCAATGGCGGAACGAGGCTGACAAGCCCGGCGAACACGGCAAGCGTCAAGACTGCAAGCCACACCAGTGTGCCGGTGCCCGGAAAGCAGGAATCCCCCTCAGGTTGAGCATGGTGCATGTTCCCATGCTAGTGGACCATGCCATGCGGAACAAGCCCGGCTCCGGCCTGGTAATCATCAGCTTGTGGATCGCGGCTCGCTTACGTTGCACCATTCCCTCGTGGGGTGGAACGGTTTAAAGAGATTGTGGATTCGCAACCTGATCGGCGTTCACCACACGGCAAGGATAGAGTTATGAAGATCACGGTCATCGGCGCGGGATATGTTGGACTTGTCTCGGCCGCCTGCTTCTCTGACTTTGGCTATGAAGTGACCTGCGTGGATCGCGATGCCCGCAAGGTGGCGGCCCTCGAGGGCGGCAAGATCCCGATCTATGAGCAGGGCCTCGAGCCGGTGGTCTCCAGCAACCGCCAGGCCGGCCGCCTCACCTTCACCGAAGACCTGAAGAGCGCCGTCGCCGCGGCGGACGTGGTGATGATCGCCGTCGGCACGCCGACCCGCGAGGGCGAGGATTCAGCCGATCTTTCCTATGTCTATGCGGCGGGCGAAGAGATCGCGCGCGCCATGCAGGGCTATACGGTGATCGTCACCAAGTCGACGGTGCCGGTGGGCACGGCGGCAAAGCTGCGCGAGATCATTTCCAAGGCCCGTCCGGATGGCAACTTCGACGTGGCATCGAATCCTGAGTTCATGCGCGAAGGCTCGGCGGTGGAAGACTTCCAGCGGCCGGACCGGGTGGTGATCGGCGTCAACTCAGAGCGGGCTGAGCAAGTGCTCCGCCAGCTCTACCGGCCCCTGACCGCCAAGAACGTTCCGCTCGTGGTTGCGTCCTGTGAGGCGGCGGAGGTCATCAAATATGCCGCCAATACCTTCCTTGCCACCCGCATCGCCTTCGTCAACCAGCTCGCCGACCTGTGCGAGGAAGTTGGCGCCGATATCCAGGACGTGGCGCGCGGCATGGGCCTCGACAAGCGCATCGGGTTGCAGTTCCTCAATCCCGGCCCGGGCTTCGGCGGGTCTTGCTTCCCGAAGGATACGCGCGCCCTGGCCCACACGGCGCGCCAGCATGGCTATCCCTTCACCATCGTCGAGAACGTCATCGCCGCCAACGAGGCGCGCAAGGGCGCCCTCGCTGACCGTATCGAGCAGGCGGCGGGCGGAAATCTCGCCGGCAAGCGGATTGCACTGCTCGGCATTGCCTTCAAGGCCGAGACGGATGACATCCGCGATGCTGCCTCGCTCACCGTCATTCCGGATCTGCAAAGGCGCGGCGCGGCAGTCTCCGCCTTTGATCCGGTGGCGATGGACAATGGCCGCCAGGCCTTCCAGTCCGTGCAGTGGTGTGCGGATGCCTATTCCGCGGCGATCGGCGCTGATGCGGTGGTGATCCTCACGGAATGGAACGTCTTCCGCGGTCTCGATTTGAAGCGCCTTGCGCGGGACATGCGTGAACCCGTCATGCTGGACTTCCGCAATCTCTTCACGGTCAGCGACGTCAAAGGCTCTGGCCTCACCTATCACTCCATAGGCCGGGCCAGCGTCGTGCCTCCGGAAACCACGAAGGCGGACGTCATCCCCTTCAAGTCAGCAACGGTGTGACCCCGGATGCCGCGCCTCTATGAAAGCCGCAAGCGTATCCTGGTCACTGGTGGAGCGGGTTTTCTCGGCTCGCACCTGATCGACCGGCTGATGGCACAGGGCCATGAAGTGATCTGCGCCGACAATCTCTTCACCGGCTCGAAGCGCAATATCGAACACCTGCATGACAACCCGCGCTTCGAGTTCCTGCGCCATGACGTCTGCAATCCGTTGAAGGTCGAGGTGGACGAGATCTACAATCTCGCCTGTCCCGCCTCGCCCGTGCACTACCAGTACAATCCGGTGCTCACCACCAAGACCTCGGTCATGGGTGCGATGAACATGCTGGGGCTCGCCAAGCGTCTGCGCTGCCCGATCTTCCAGGCCTCAACCAGCGAGGTCTACGGCGATCCGGAGGTTCACCCCCAGAAGGAAGACTACTGGGGCCACGTGAACCCGATCGGCACCAGGGCCTGCTATGACGAGGGCAAGCGCTGCGCGGAAACACTCTTCTTCGACTATCACCGCCAGCATGGTGTCGAGATCAGGGTGGCGCGCATCTTCAACACCTACGGACCGCGCATGCATCCGCGCGATGGGCGCGTGGTCTCCAATTTCATCACCCAGGCGCTCGTCGGCGAGGATCTGACAATCTACGGCGAAGGCTTGCAGACGCGCTCCTTCTGTTACGTTGACGACCTGATCGACGGTTTCCTCCGCCTGATGGAGCAGCCATCCGGCATGACGGGCCCGGTCAACCTCGGCAATCCACACGAATTCACGATGCTGGAACTGGCCGAGAAGGTGCTGAAGCTGACCGGGGCCAAGGTGAAGGTGGTGCACCAGCCGCTTCCCTCCGACGACCCGCGTCAGCGCCGGCCAGACATCTCGCTTGCCAGGGAGAAGCTCGGCTGG
>CAIYXE010000740.1 GCA_903930095.1 uncultured Hyphomicrobiales bacterium | reverse complement strand
TCGGGCCATAGTCCCTTGCACCCGGCACATGATAGATGCGCTCGCCATTTCTGTTGATGTTGCCTTTGATCTGGCAGAAATCAGGCGTTGTCTCGTTCGCAGACCCCAACCGGTCGCCCCCGCGCCAGTTTGCAGGCGCCACGAAGCGGCCGGCCCACATGCCGGCCCGAACCGCCTGTGCGGCGTTCTCATCGACCACATAGTCCAGAGAGTACTGACGATAGGCGATAGCCCAGCCCTGGCGAACCATCCAGGCATTGAGATTCAGGTTGCCGAGTCGGCAGACAGCCACGATCCGTTGGTAGCTATCGATGTCGCGCTGCGCGCACCGGACAGTTTCTCGCCCGACCTTGTCGGCGAGCACCAGGGCGGCTTGTTGGCCGCAGCGATATTGGCGCCCGTCCCTCTCGCAGGATTGTCCGCTTTCCGGGGCATCGATCCCATGAAGGCGGATGCGCTGTCCGTGGATTTCCAGTGTGTCGCCGTCGATGACGCTGGCGACGCCGACCACCGGCGACTGCGCTATCGCAATGGAGGGCGACGCTGCCAGCAAGAATCCGACCATGAGGCACCGCAACCTCATCGGCGTAGGTCTGACGCTTGGTGCCCTGAGTTTACCGACGCCACGAACCCAGATCACGTCATATCTCTCGCCCGAACCACCTGATGCGACCGATGATACTGATCTCCTCGGCGGTTCGCTCATAAGGACTATACAAGGTGTTGTCCGAGATGATGCGGACCTGTGGCGGCTCGGAGTTTGGAATGTGTTCGAGCCGTTTGGCCACAAGGCCCATACCGTCGAACAGCACGAAGATACCGGGGGGCGTGGGAAGCGCGCGACCGACGTCGACGAGGACGACATCTCCGTCGTGAAGGGTTGGCATCATGCTGTCGCCTTCGACGTGCATGATTCTCAGGTTTGCTGGATTGGCGCGCAGGCTTTGCGTGATCCAGGAGTGCTTGAAGTGATAGGGCTCGCCGCTTTGCACCTCGTCGGCGAGGATCTTCCCGCCGCCCATCGAGGCTGTGACCTCGACTGAGGGGATCGCAACAAACCCGTCGGCCTTGTCGTTCATCGCGGGCTCTTCGCCTTCGATCGCCCCTCGGCCCTGCAACAACCAACCGCGGTCAACCTTGAGCACCCTCGCGATCTTGTCGAGTTTTTCGAGGTTTGGATGCTCCGAGCGCCCGCGCATGATGTCATAGACAAACGAGCGGTTGACACGGGCCTGCTCCGCCACTTCGCGGGCGTTCATTGCCAACTGCTGAGCGCGGGCCCTTAGCCGTTCGGCGAGCTTCATCTGCATTTCGTCCATCCAGTATGTGGATAATGTGGACGTAGACGGATTGAATCGTCCGCGTCAAGCAAATAGAACATATAAGGAACACACAGCGGTGGGCGAGTTCGTGGCATGCCTGGTATCGAGAAAGAGTATTTTGCGTTCGAAGAGTTGCAGGAGCGCTGGGGCGTGCCGCATCGCGACCTGGTGTACCTTGCCGAAAACGGCCTGCTGAAGGTTTCCGTGCGCCTCTATGGTGCCTGCCTCGAGCACGGCAGCTACGAGGAGGTCGACGCGGGTAAGTGGTGCAACATCCCCGATCATCAGGGTCCGTTTCAGGGGCTTCAAGACCTTCGCGCGCATGACGTCTATCGCGTGTTCCATGAGGGCGCCCTCCAGATCGAGTACTTCGATGCCCCAGCCGACCGCTACTGCCTGGTGCTGCAGCCGGAGAACGGCATCCTGATCAAGCAGGATGAACTGGTCGTTCGGCGTGCTGAGCGGGAGCGTGCTGAAGCCAAGCACCGGCTGGCCGGCACCGGTCGACAGTCCGACGTGGTTTTCGAACAACGGGACGATTTTACCGAAATCAGCCTCGGAGAACGAACCTACATGCTGGGTCCAATTCAGGCGCGCGTCGTGAAAGGCCTCCATCAGGGGTCG
>CAIYXE010000739.1 GCA_903930095.1 uncultured Hyphomicrobiales bacterium | reverse complement strand
TCCCCCTCCGGGGAAGAGGGTAGGGTGAGGGGGTGACTGCCGCGGGTGAGCGCGTCTGAAGTCTCGCGCCCGCTGCGGCCACCTGTGATGCAGTTTGAGCGTTTCATGTGTGGACGCACCCCCTCACCCCGGCCCTCTCCCCCACATGCGTGGGGGCGAGGGGGAATGAAGTAGATAGCTTAGATGCTCATCCTTACTTATCCCTCTCGCCCCCGGGGGAGAGGGCAGGGTGAGGGGGTGGCTGCCGCGGGTGAACGCGTCTGAAGTCTCGCGCCCGCGGCGGCCCGCTGTGAGGCAGTTTGAGCGTTTCATGTGTGGACGCACCCCCTCACCCCGGCCATCTCCCCCACATGCGTGGGGGAGATGGGGAATGAAGAGGAAAGCTTAGGCACTAATTCTTATCACTCTCTTCCACATGCGTGGGGGCGAGGGATAACTTGAGGTCTTCATCCGCCAGGCGGATGTTGCGCAGGATCTTTTGCAGTGTGGTGATGAGCTGGGCGAATTCGTCCTCGCCGATGTCGCGGAACATGCGCTGGTAGTGGGTCAGCATCACCGGCCAGAAGCTGGCGAAGGTCTCGCGGCCCTCTGCTGTGATCTCCACCTCGCGCACCCGGAGGTCGCTGGCGCGCGGCTTGCGGCGGACGAGGCCGCGCTCCTCGAGCAGGTCCAGCGTGCGGCTCATGGTTGATTGTTCGGTGACGGAGAGTGCGGAGATCTCGTTGATGGTGAGGCCGGAGTTGATGCCCAGCACCGCCAGCGCGCGCATCTGGGGTGTGGAGAGGTTGAAGCGCCGCAGCTCGCCTGCCAGCTCGGCGTTCCACTTTGCCGCGATGCGGTTGATGAGATAGGGCGCGAAATGGTTGAGGCCGATTTCGGCCAGCGACGGCGGGGAGGTGTCGGAATCCGCCGCGCGGTGCAGCACCCCGCGCAGGAACGACAGGCCGTCTGTCATTTCAGCGCCGTGGCCAGCAGGAATCCGGACCCGCCGCCGAGGCCCGGCCCCGGATGGGTGGAGGCGCCGATGTGATAGAGGCGCTTCACCGGCGTGTCGTGGTTCGCGTTGCCGCACAGCGGCCGCCACAGGAAGAACTGGTCGATGGTGCAGGCCCCGCCATAGGGGTCGCCACCCACGAGGTTGACGTTCATCGCCTCGAGGTCTGCCGGGGAATAGCAGCGCCGGGCCAGTACACTGCTCCTGAAATCCGGAATGTGGCGGCAGAGAATGGCTTCGACGCGGTCGGCATAGGCCTCGCGCACCGCTTCCGTCCACTGGCCGTCGGCTGGCGCGGCGATCTCGCCTGCGGCATCGCCCTTGATGCGGCGTGGTGCTTCGGGAAGCTGCAGCCACAGGATTGCCTTGCCGTCCGGCGCGCGCGAGGGATCGAAGGCGGTGGGCTGGCCGAGGCAGATGGTGGGTTCCACCGGCAGCATGCCGCGCTCCGCCTCGTTCACCGCCTTCGACACGCCGTCAAGTCCCGGCGTGAGGTGCAGCAGGGCGACCTTGCCGAGTTCGGGCGACAGCCAGCGGGGCGGCGACGTCAAGGCATAATGAATTTGCATGTTGCCCTTGCCGTGCACGAAGCCGCGCGTCTGCGCGCGTTGCGGCTCTGCCCCGGGCCAGGACTTGAGCAGGCGGCCGTAGAGCTGGCCCGGCGTCATGGAGCAGATCACGCCCTCCGCCGCCATGATCCGCTCGCCCGAGGCCAGCACCACGCCGGTGGCGCGGCCTGACTCGTCGACGATCACCTCGGAGACGTCGGCCCCGGTACGGATCTCGCCGCCATGATCGCGGATCAGCCGCTCAAAAGCGGTGAGGATGTTCTGCGCCCCGCCCTTGACCACGGGTGCCCCCGCCGCTTCGAGCGCGAAGGCGATGACCTTGGCCATCTGCCCCGAATAGGTGCTCTCAGGGCCCAGCCCCGTGTGCAGCACCCAGGGTGCGAGCAGGGCGTGGAAGAGATCGGAGCGGTAATGGGGTTCCAGCCAGTGCCGGGTTGAACCCAGCGCCTCGCCGAAGAAAGCGGAGAGCGCCCGCGGGCCCCGCCGCCAGGTTTCAGCTGCCACCAGCTTCGCCATCTGCCACGACCACAGCCTGCCGCCCAGCAGCGCGAAGAGGAAGGGGGCATTGGCGCCGAGCGCCGCCATGTCGGCGGCATATTGCGCACCGTCACCTGCGGCGAGCGCGTCGAAGGCCTTGATGTTGGCGGCGCGGTCCTTGCCGAGCAGGAGATGCGACCCGTCGGGCCGCAGCACGCCGGTGGGGATGTCGGGATGGGCGAACTGGAGCCCGCGCTTCTCGAGGTCCGGCCCCAGTGCGGCATAGGCGGGCGACAGCAGGAAGAGGACGAAGGTGGTGGCCATCACGTCATGCGTGAAGCCCGGCACCGTCGCCTCCTCGCTGCGGATGCAGCCGCCGATCACGGGATTGCGCTCCAGCACCAGAACCTTGCGGCCCTTGCGTGCAAGAAGCGCGGCGGCAACCAGCGCATTGATGCCGCTGCCGGCGATCACGTAATCAGCCATGGCTGCCGCCTGCCTTGCTGTCTACTTGCTGACGATTGCCAGCACGCGCAGCGGGCTGCCCGTGCCGTGCTTGATCTTGAGCGGTGCCGCGATGATGACCGCGCCCTTGGGCGGCAGCCTGTCAAGGTTGCACAGCGAGGCAAGGCCGTAGCGGTTGTTCTTGTGCATCAGGTTGTGGGCGGGGAAGGGCGGGTTCATGCCGCCGGCGGAGCCCGCATCCGTGCCGACCGTCTCCGAACCCCAGCCGGTGATGCCCTTGTCGACCAGGTACTGCACCGCCTCCGCCGTCGGGCCGGGGGAATGCGGGCCGTTCTCATCCGCGTTCAGGAAGTCCTTCTCGCTGCCGTTGCGCTTGTACCAGTCGCTGCGCATGACGACCCATGAGCCCTTCTCGATCTCGCCGTGCTTTTGCTCCCAAGCTTTGATGTGCTCGACGGTCAGGAGGAAGTCCGGGTTCTTCGCCACCTCGGCGCTGCAGTCGATGACGTTGACCGGGCCGATGAAATTCTGCGCCGGGATCGTGTCGGTGGCGCCGTCCGGATAGTCCTTGCCGGTGATCCAGTGCTGCGGCGCATCGAAATGCGTGCCGGAATGCTCGCCCAGTTTCAGCCAGTTCCAGGCCCAGAACGGACCCTTGTCGTCGTAATGCGAAATGGTGTGGATCTCGACTGCTGGGGTGTTGAGGCCGATCTCCGGCGGCAGCTTGATCAGCGGCGTCTCAGGGCCGAGCGTGGCGGTAAGGTCAACGACCTCGACGCGGCCCGCAAGCAGGGCGGCGGCGAGTTCGGTGACGGCGGTGGTTGCAGGTGGTGCCATGGCATGTCCTCGTCTGGTTCAGTGGCGGCGGAGCGTATTTCCTTTCCATGGGAACGCAAGCGTCTTCTGCCGCCCGACCTTGCCCGGCCGCGGAACATTCCATGCAACCGCAGCTTCAGCGCCCGGCCAGCATGCGCCCCAAAAGGTAGCCCGATCCCGCCCCGGTGCCGGCACCGGGCCAGGTGGCCGCGCCGCACATGTAGAGCCCGGCGAGCGGCATCCGGTAGCGCGAATAGCCCGCCACCGGCCTGAACAGGAAGTTCTGGTCCAGCTGGTGGCTTCCCGAGAGATTGTCGCCGCCCACCAGGCAGGGGTTCTCCGCCTCGAGGTCATCGGGCGAGACCACGGCGCGGCCCAGGATCCTGGCGCGAAGGCCCGGCGCATGGGCCTCGATCAGGTCGAGCACGCGTTCGGCATAGGCGTCCTTGATGGCGCTCCAGTCAGTCCCCGCGATGCGCCCGGCGGCATCGCCCTTCACGTGCTTGGGCAGCACGCGCACCTGCACCCACAGCACGTGCTTGCCATCGGGCGCGCGGGAGGGGTCGATGGCCGTGGGCTGGCCCACCACCAGCACCGGCGCTTCCGGCAGCAGCCCGTCCATCGCCTGGCCATAGGCGCGGTTCATGTAGGCGAAGTCGGGGGCGATATGCACATAGGCGAATTGCGCCAGCTCCGCGCCCGCCGACCAGTCCGGCAGCGCGTCCATGGCGAGGTGCAGCATCATCGTGCCC
>CAIYXE010000738.1 GCA_903930095.1 uncultured Hyphomicrobiales bacterium | reverse complement strand
TGGCAGGCTTGTTCTCGGCCGCGAAGGCCGCGGACATGGTCACCGCAAGTGCTGCCACCGCACCAAAAAGCGAACGTCTGAGCATTGTCATCTCCCTGTTCTATGTTGCTGTTCGGGTCCACAACCCGGCATAGTCTGTGAACCCCTTTTTCGCAAATCAAAACACCGGGGAAGCGCTCCGGTCAAGCACTGTGGCTTGAATCCGGAGGTCCGCTTTCACATATGACGGTCATGGCTGTGAATGCCGATTCCGGGTTCCAGCCTCGCTGCTGCTTCACGAGGGCAATCAAATGTCGCGCCTTTCTGTGTTTTCATCGCCCCTTCTGCTCGGCTTCGACGAGCTGGAACGAATGCTCGACAGGGCATCGAAGACGTCGGGCGATGGCTATCCACCCTACAACATCGAACGTCTTTCCCGGGCCGAGGGCGAGGCTGAACGCCTGCGCATCACGCTGGCGGTCGCGGGTTTCGGCCGCGATGAGCTTGACGTAACGGTCGAGGAGAACCAGCTGGTCATCCGCGGCCGCCAGAGGGATGAGGACGGAAGGGCTTACCTGCACCGCGGCATCGCGGCGCGCCAGTTCATGCGGACCTTCGTGCTGGCGGATGGCATGGAAGTGACCGGAGCCCGGCTGGAGAATGGCCTGCTGGAGCTTCACCTCGAACGGCCCGAACCGCGGCGGGTGGTCCGCCGTATTCAGATTGGAGGGTGAGTACATGAACACCAATGACAGCATCAAGAAGACCCTTGAGTTGACGCCTCAGGATCTCGCCCTGCTGGGCGAGGGCGATCTTGGCTATATCCGGGAAATCGCGATCCAGGAGGCAGAGCGCCTGCTGGGCAAGAAGACCGGCGTAGCGCCGAGGGCCAGGCTCTTCTGCCTGTACAATGCGGACGGCACGCCGGTGTCGATATCCGGTTCGCGGGAAGCAGCCCTGGGCAGCGCCTTCGAGCACGAGATCATGGCGATGAGCGTTCACTGACGATCGGCCGGGCCTGCCCCGGCCGGACATGAAAGAACCCGCCGGGGGCCAGGCCCCGGCGGGTCACTTGCATCTTCAGGGCTTGAAGGCCCGGACCCGGGCCACATGGCCGAGCTGGTATCTTTTGAGCCCCATATCGGCCAGTTCGGCATCAGTCAGGGCTTCTGCGGCAGCCCGCAATTGACGGTATGACCTGAGTTTGCGGCTGCGGGCGAGCCTCTCGAAAAGGCCGCGCTGAGACCCGCTCACGAACGCGCAGCCTCGCGCGCCAGACGCTCAATGTCGGCGCGCGCAATGCCGAGATCGGCAAGCTCACGGTTGGAAAGGCTCTGCAGCTCCTGCAGCGTGCGCGAATAGCGCTTCCAGGTCGAGTAGCGGGACTTCAGGACTTCGAACATGGTCATTCCCCTTGGATTGACGGTCTTTGGTTGCTGTTTGCACCCTTAATCTAGGTGCAATGCAGCATGATTTGAAATGCAAATTCTGCATGGCTTATATTAGCCATTTTTTTCAATTGATTAACGATCAATTCGGATGTTTTGTTTTTTGTTGCGCCGCAAACAGAACTGCCGCGCGCCCAGAGCCCCGCAGTTGCGGGCTCTCATGCCATCGCTAGATCCGCCGCATCCAGAATTGCATCGGGTGAGGCGTTTCCTCCGGCTGCACCGGTTCCTTCCAAGGGAACTCGGCCACCGCGCCAGCAACCGGGGCATAGCCCCGTTTTGTCCAGAAGCCATTGAGCGGGGAATAGGCCTTAGGCTTCAACGGATGATCGGCCGGGCGGACGACGGAATAGAACCCTGCGAGATGGAAACCCTGCGCCCGCGCCGCAGCCTCGCGCGCATCAAAGAAGGTGTGTCCGATGCCACGGCCGCGGTACTCCGGCAGAAGGACGGACTCTCCGAAATAGAAAAGCTCCTCCACCGCGACCCCGAGCGCGGCAAAGGGCGCGGTAAACTCCGGCTTCTGGGCTCCCATCGGAGAGGCGGTGGCAGCTCCCACCAGCCGCTCGCCATCGAGGGCGGCGATGACCACGGCACCCCGGGCCTTCGCAAATTCCGCGACATACCAGGCCTCGTAATCGGCATCGCCGTCATAGAGATAGGGATAGTCCCGGAACACCTGGATGCGCAGCCGCGCGAGGCCACCCAGATGGCTGTCGAGCGCCAGGCCGGAGAGCTGTTCGATGCGGATCATGCGCTGACGAGGGCGATCCACGTCTTGAGATTATAGTAGGTGGTGATCCGGGTGATCCGGCCGGCCTTCACCTCGAGGAAGGTGCCGCCGGGGAGGACGTAGCGCTGGCCCCGCGCCTCCGGCAGGCCTTCATCGGTGGCGATGTATTCGCCGTTCACCACGAATTCAGCAGCGGCACGGCTGCCATCGCCATTGCTCATCACGGTGATGCCGGTGAGCGTCTCGCGGTAGCAGCGGTCCATGTGCTGCATGAAGGCCCGGAACCTGTCGTGGCCGATGCGGGAGCTGCCCTCGTTCACGTCATGGCGGACGTCCGGGCTGAGGCAGGAGATCATGCCTTCGCGGTCGCCTGCGTTGAAGCAGGCGAAATAGCGCTCGACCAGCTGTTCGGTTTCGGTGCGTGACATTGCGTCCTCCTCTTGGCCGCGTGTTTGCCAAAGGAAAAGGCCCGGAGCAAGCGCCCCGGGCCTCGCATGTGAAACAGCCGTCCGCCTCAGAACAGGCCGGCGATCTGGCCTTTCTCATCAAGACCGATGACTTCGGCCGAGGGCACCTTGGGCAGGCCCGGCATGGTCATGATGTCACCGCAGATCACCACGATGAACTCCGCACCCGCCGAGAGCCTGACCTCACGGACCGGAACGACGTGGTTGACGGGCGCACCCTTGAGGTTCGGGTCGGTCGAGAAGGAATACTGCGTCTTGGCCATGCAGATCGGGAACTTGCCGTAGCCTGCCGCTTCCCAGGCCTTGAGCTGGTCGCGCACCGACTTGTCGGCCACCACATCATCCGCGCGGTAGATCTCGCGGGCGATGGTGCGGACCTTGTCGAACAGCGACACGCCCTCGTCATAGATCGGCTTGAACTGGGCTGAGCCCTTGTCGGCGAGTGCGGCCACGTGGTGGGCCAGCGCCTCAGTACCCTTGCCGCCTTCGGCCCAGTGGGTGCAGCGGAAGGCTTCCACGCCATGGGTGCGGCAATAGTCAATGACTGCCTGAACCTCGGCATCGGTGTCGGACACGAAGTGGTTGATGGCGACCGCAATCGGCACGCCGAACTTCTTCACGTTCTCGATGTGGCGGCCGAGGTTGGCGAGGCCCTTCTTCAGCACCTCGACATTCTCGACCTTGAGATCCTCCTTCGCTGCACCACCGTGCATCTTCAGCGCACGGACGGTTGCGACGATGACGGTTGCCGCGGGCGACAGGCCAGCCTTGCGGCACTTGATGTCGAAGAACTTCTCGGCACCCAGATCGGCGCCGAAGCCCGCTTCGGTGACCACATAGTCGGCGAGCTTGAGGGCCGACTGCGTGGCCATGACGGAGTTGCAGCCATGCGCGATGTTGGCGAAGGGGCCGCCATGCACGAAGGCCGGATTGTTCTCCAGCGTCTGGACGAGATTGGGCTGCAGCGCATCCTTGAGCAGCACCACCATTGCGCCGGGCGCCTTGATGTCCTTCGCAAGCACCGGCGACTTGTCTTTCTTGTAGCCGATGACGATCTGGCCGATGCGGCGCTCGAGATCGGCAATCGAGGTCGACAGGCAGAGGATGGCCATGATCTCCGAGGCGACCGTGATGTCGAAGCCGGCTTCGCGCGGATAGCCGTTGGCGACACCGCCCAGCGAGCAGACGATCTCGCGCAGCGCGCGGTCGTTCATGTCCATGACACGCCGCCAGGCGACACGGCGGGTGTCGATGCCCAGCTCATTGCCCCAGTAGATATGGTTGTCGATCATCGCGGACAGCAGATTGTGCGCCGAGGTGATGGCATGAAAGTCGCCCGTGAAGTGGAGGTTGATGTCCTCCATCGGCACGATCTGGGCATAGCCGCCGCCGGCAGCGCCACCCTTCATGCCGAAGCAGGGGCCGAGCGAGGGTTCGCGCAGTGCCACCATCGCGCGCTTGCCGATGCGGTTGAGGCCGTCGCCGAGGCCCACGGTCGTCGTGGTCTTGCCTTCACCGGCGGGGGTGGGGTTGATGGCGGTGACGAGGATCAGCTTGCCGTCAGGCTTCGACTTCAGGCTGTCGATGTAGCTGAGGCTGACCTTCGCCTTGGTGTGGCCATAGGGGATCAGGTCCTGCTCGGGGATGCCGAGTGCCTTGCCGATCTCCATGACCGGCTTCATTTTCGCCTCGCGGGCAATTTCGATATCGCTCTTCACCGTGGACATTGCGTATTCCCCTTGGGTGGACTGGTGTATTTCCCAGTAGTAAAAATACATTACCAACGGGAAATGTCGATCATTTCTTTCGGTGCCGCCTGCCCGCCTGATGGCCGGCGCGGAGCAGTCATGACGCGGAGTGTCTTGCTACAGCGGTGGCGGCCATGCGATGCGTTTTGCGACACTTCTAAGAGTTTTCTTCCAGCTTCCATTGCAGGACTATGACGATGCGCAGCTTTGACCGGCCCGGACGTTCCGCCGCCTATGGCGCCCGCGGCATGGCGGCAACCTCCGCCCCGCCGGCGACACTCGCCGCCATCGACACGCTCAGGGCCGGAGGCAATGCCGTTGACGCTGCT
>CAIYXE010000737.1 GCA_903930095.1 uncultured Hyphomicrobiales bacterium | reverse complement strand
TTCGACGTCTTGCTGGCGGCATATTCGAAACAGGCGATCTGATCAGCCTCGTTGACGCTCCGCAGCCCGTCCTGCGGATGCATGAAGAGCAGGGCGGCGTTCGACACCTCGCCGAAGCCGCGGAGCGTCTCAACCAGGTAATGCGGTGTTTCGAACCAGCCGGGATCGAAGACGCCGTCATCGGTTTCGAAGCCCTTCCAGCCGGCCAGGCCGATGCGCATGCCAGGCGCCAGGCCTGCCTCACGCAGCAGGGTGGCAAGGGGGCGGAGCTTGTCGCGCGGCTGGCCCATGAGGCTGAGGGGCTGCCACAACTGCCGCTCAAACAGGCCCTGGGCCGCCTCGGCATAGGGATAGCCCTCATTGCCGGCAAACAGCACCGGCAGGCGGCCGGGAAGCACCAGCAAGAGCGCCTCCTCGAAACGGGGGTCATGGCCGGTGGCCCAGGCGAGGTTCGCCACATGCTCGCGGTCGCCGTAGATGACGAGGGCGCTGAAGCCATGAAGCTGCATCCGTTCACGGAGCCTGGCGAGGCGGGCCTCGAAGAGGGTCCGCCCAAGGGCGGGCTCAGACACGGGTTCGCCGTAATCGGGCAGTTCAATGCCAGTCAGAATTGCATGCCGCATGGTTGGCCTCCGCTGTCTTTCCCGGCAAGAATAGCGGAGCGGTGCTGCCCGTCCAGCCATTGCATCGCGCATATGTGATCGGCCGGTGATTGGCGTGCGTTCCAGCAATGGGCTATCTCTCGGCTACACAAAGGAGAACACGGGCATGCTGATCAAGCGCAGACACGGCTGGGATATCCCCGAATCGCGGGTAACGCCGGAGCATGTGTTCCTGAACCGGCGCAGCTTCATGGGTGCTGCAGCCGGCGTCATGGCGCTGGCGGCGGCCCGCCCGGCGCTGGCCGCGGAGGACCCTTCCGCCGCGCTGTACCCCGCGAAAGCCAACCCGTCCTATGCCGATGCGCAGCGCCCGCTGACGGATGAGCGCGATGCCCCACCCTTCAACAACTACTCTGAGTTCGGCTCTTCCCAGCGCATCGCCGCGGCGGCGGAGACGCTGCCGATCCGCCCGTGGGAGGTGGTGATTGACGGCGAGGTGGAGAAGCCCATTACGCTTGCCATCGACGAGCTGTTGAAGCAGGTGACGCTGGAAGAGCGCATCTACCGCCACCGCTGCGTGGAGGCGTGGTCCATGGTGGTGCCGTGGACGGGCTTCACGGTGAAGAGCCTGGTGGCCATTGCCAAGCCAACGGCGGAGGCGAAGTTCCTGCGCTTCGAGACCTTCAACAAGCCTGATGTGGCGCCGGGCCAGAAGGAAGGCCTCTTCACCAGCTACCCTTGGCCCTATGTGGAGGGCATCACCATGGCGGAAGCGATGAACGACCTGCCGCTGATGGTGACGGGTGCCTATGGCAAGCCGCTGCCCAACAGCATGGGAGCACCTCTCAGGCTGCATCTTCCCTGGAAATACGGTTTCAAGTCCATCAAGGGCATCGTGCGGGTAAGCTTCACGAAGGAACGCCCGGTGAGCTTCTGGGAGACGCTGGGCCCCAGCGAGTATGGCTTCTGGGCCAACGTCAACCCGGACGTGGCGCATCCGCGCTGGAGCCAGGCGACGGAACAGGTGCTGGGCTCCGACGAGCGCATCCCCACGCTGCTCTACAACGGCTATGGCGAGCAGGTGGCGGGGCTCTATGCGGGCCTCGAGAACGAGAAGCTGTTCATGTGAAAGAAAAAGGCCGGTCATACCGGACCAGCCTCAAAGTTATCCGATTTCCCTCACAAGGGTTGATCCTGTCATTCCATCTCAGGGAGGATGGCGGCTGGACCCTCAACCGGCGCCGCAAGGGGAGGTGAGCGGCGGCAGCGGATGCCGCGCTGGAAACGCGGTGATGGAATGATGCGGCCAGCCCCGGCCGCTGGCAACACGGGCTATCTCATGGGTGGCATGCCGCGCGGGCATGCCGTGCGTCTCAGAAGCTCCACTCCTTCGCCTTGGCGACGAGGAAGTCGCGGAACACCGTGACGCGCTTGGTGTCCTTCAGTTCCTCGGGATAGACGAAATATGTGTCGAACTCCGGTGTTTCGACCGGCAGGTCGATCTGCACCAGGCCTGAATCCTCCGGCACGATGTAGTCAGCGAGCGAGGCGATGCCCATGCCTGCCTGCACCGCGCGCCGGAGCCCGTAGGCATTGTTGACGCGGAACGCCACGGGGCGCGGGTCGCCCTCGGCGCGGCCGACATGCTCAAGCCAGTTCACGGTCGTGAGATAGTTGGGCGCCTGGCCGAAGGTGAGGATCTTGTGGCGGTCAAGGTCCTCCAGCGACTTGGGGATGCCGTTCTTCTTCAGATAGTCGGCGGAGGCATAGAGGTGGTGGTGCACGGTGAACAGCTTGCGCTGGATCAGATCGGGCTGGGTGGGCCGCCGGAGCCTGATCGCCACGTCCGCCTCGCGCATCGAGAGGTCGAGCTCGCGGTCATCGAGGAGGAGGGTGACGTTGATTTCCGGATAGATCTCCGAGAACTCACGGAGCCTGGTCGTGAGCCAGACGCTGCCCAGCCCCACCGTGGTGGTGATGCGGAGTTCGCCGCGCGGCTTTTCCTTCGAGTCCATGAGCCTGGTTTGCGCAGCGGTGAGTTTGGTGAACACCTCATGCGCCGTGCGGTAGAGCATCTCGCCTTGCTCGGTGAGGATCAATCCGCGCGCGTGGCGGTGGAAGAGGGGAACGTTCAGCGCATCCTCGAGTGCTGAGATCTGGCGGCTCACCGCCGATTGCGACAGGCCGAGGTCATGCCCGGCATGCGTGAAGCTTCCGGCATCCGCCACGGCGTGGAAGATGCGGAGCTTGTCCCAGTCCATAACGCTATTCAGCGGCATGGCGGATCTCGGCCCTGGTGTGAAGCCAGCGTTCGGCTTCGAGGGCCGCCATGCAGCCCATGCCGGCGGCGGTGACCGCCTGGCGGTAGACGTCATCGGTGACGTCGCCCGCGGCATAGACGCCGGGAATGGCAGTGGCTGTCGATCTCGCTTCGGTGATCAGGTAGCCGCCCTGCTTGAAGGGCAACTGGCCCTCGAACAGCTCGGTTGCGGGCTTGTGGCCGATGGCGATGAAGATGCCGTCGAAGGCCATGTCCTCCGTCGCGCCGGTCTTCACGTTCTTCAGGCGGGCATGGGTGACGCCCTTTGGATTGTCCGTACCCAGAACATCGGCCAGTGTGGTGTCCCACATCACCTTGATCTTCGGGTGTGCGAAGAGGCGGTTCTGCAGGATGCGCTCGGCCTTGAACTCGTTGCGGCGGTGGATGACCACCACCTCGCTGGCGAAATTGGTAAGGAACAGCGCTTCTTCCACCGCCGTGTTGCCGCCGCCCACCACGAGCACGCGCTTGTTGCGGTAAAAGAAGCCGTCGCAGGTGGCGCAGGCTGAGACGCCGAAGCCGCGGAACGCCTGCTCGGAGGGAAGGTCCAGCCATTTGGCCTGGGCGCCGGTGCAGATGATGAGCGCATCGCAGGTGTATTCGGTTCCGGAATCACCCTTGAGCCAGATCGGCTTGTCGGTGAGCCTGACCTCGGTGATCGTATCGGAGACGACCTCGGTGCCGACATGCTCCGCCTGGGCCTTCATCTGCTCCATCAGCCATGGGCCCTGGACCACGTCGGCGAAGCCCGGATAGTTTTCGACGTCGGTCGTGATCGTGAGCTGGCCTCCCGGCTGGATGCCCTGCACGAGCAGCGGCTTCAGCATGGCGCGGGCGGCATAGATTGCGGCGGTATATCCGGCGGGGCCCGATCCGAGGATCAGGACCCGGGCATGGCGGGCGGACATGGTGGACTCCAGTTGCTATGAGAAAACAGCATAGCTCATTTGGGCCCGGCGGCAAGACCATCACAAGCTGTTGTGAACAGCCCTCGCGCCGGGCCCTGCGGCTTGCTACACCGCCAGTCCATGAGCGATGCCATGCCTTCTTCCCCCCATACCGGCTGGTTCAGCCTCGTGTCCGCGACGCTGACGGCCGTGGTGGTGGGCTTTGCCTCGACGATTCTCCTCATCATGGAGGCGGCGCGCAACGTAGGCGCCACACCCTCTCAGCAGGCGTCCTGGGCGGCGGCGCTGTGCTTCGGCATGGCGATCTCGTCCTTCATCCTGTCCTGGCGCTACCGGATGCCGATGGTCACCGCCTGGTCGACGCCCGGCGCGGTGCTGATCGCCACCTCGGGCGGCGGCATCAGCTACCCCGATGCGCTTGGCGCCTTTGTGGTGGCGGGCCTGCTCATGGTGGTGGCGGGGCTGATCAAGCCGCTGGAACGGGCGATCGAGAAGATACCGGCACCCATTGCCGCTGCCATGCTGGCGGGCGTGCTGCTGCGCTATACGCTGGGCGTGCCGGGGGCCGCACTCGCCATGCCGCTCGCCGTGCTGCCGCTGGTCATCGTGTTCTTCGGGCTGAGGCTGTCCTATCCGCTCTATGCGGTGCCGGTCGTGGTGGTGGCGGGGGTCGCCATTGCCGGGATCAGCGGCAGCTTCGCGGGTGAATGCTGCAGCTTCGGCATCACCGCGCTCGAATGGACCACGCCCGCCTTTGATATCCAGACCATCCTGTCGGTCGGCGTGCCGCTGTTTCTCGTGACCATGGCGTCACAGAACCTGCCGGGCTTCGCGGTGTTGCGCGCCAGCGGCTACCAGCCGCCGGTGCAGCCCGCGCTGATCGTCACCGGCGCCACCTCCATGGCGCTGGCGCCTTTCGGCAGCCATGCCATCAACATGGCGGCGATCACCGCCTCGATCGTCACGGGGCCGGACTGCCACCCGGACCCCAAGAAGCGCTGGCTTGTCGCGTGGCCCTATCTGGTTCTGTACGGCCTCATCGGCCTCATGGCGGCGAGCTTTGTTGCGGTGCTGGGCGCGCTGCCCAAGGAACTGATCACCGCCATCGCGGGGCTGGCGCTGTTCTCACCGCTGATGGGCGGCATCATCACGATGATGAAGGAGCCCCGCGACATCGAGAGCGCCCTCATCACCTTCCTTGTCACGGCGAGCGGGCTCACCATCGCGGGGGTGGGTTCGGCCTTCTGGGGGCTCGTCGCGGGTCTTGCCCTGTTCGGGGCGCGGCATCTTGTCAAACGGAGCTGACCGGCAGCAGGGGTGCTGATCTGCAGCGGACTTCATGCCGTTTCCAGATGATGACAAGAATTTTGCTGACGCTCTTTCTCCTGCTCACCGCAACTGGATCCGCCATGGCCGAGACAACAGCCTATGACTTCACCCTGACTGGCATCGACGGCAAGCCCATGCCGCTCGCCCAGTTCAAGGGCCACCCCGTGCTGGTGGTGAACACTGCCTCCGAATGCGGCTACACCCCGCAATATGAGGAGTTGGAGGCACTCTGGCAGGCCTACAAGGACAAGGGGCTGGTGATCATCGGCGTGCCCTCCAACGACTTTGGCGGGCAGGAGCCCGGCACGGCAAGCGAGATCGCCAGTTTCTGCAAGCTGAACTACGGCGTGACGTTTCCGCTCTCTGACAAGACGGTGGTGAAGGGCGACAAGGCAAATCCCTTCTACAAATGGGCAGGCGAACAGGCGGGCATGCTGGGCCGGCCCAAGTGGAATTTCCACAAATACCTGATCGGCGCCGACGGGCGTTTCGTGGACTGGTTCTCGACGCCGACCAAGCCGATGAGCCCGAAGATCACGGCTGCGGTGGAAAAGGCGCTGGCTGCGAATTAGCCCGCGTCAGCGCCAGACGACCTTGGCAATCTCATAGGACTTGCCGCCGCCCGGCGTGTTGACCTCGACAGAGTCGCCCATCTTCTTGCCGATGATGGCGCGGGCGATGGGGGAGGAAACGGAGATCTTGCCCTTCTTCACGTCGGCCTCGAACTCGCCCACGATCTGGTAGGAGGTTTTCTCGTCGGTTTCCTCGTCGATCAGCGTCACCTTGGCGCCGAACATGACCGTATCGCCCGAGAGCTTTGAAATATCGATGATTTCGGCGCGGGACAGCTTGTCCTCGAGCTCCGCGACGCGGGCCTCGGTCCAGCCCTGCTGCTCCTTGGCGGCATGGTACTCGGCATTTTCCGACAGATCGCCGTGGGAGCGGGCCTCTTCGATGGCCTTGATGATGCGCGGGCGCTCCACCGATTTGAGGTGCGTCACATCATCAATCATGGCGGAGTGGCCTTCGGCAGTCATTGGCACTTTGTCCATCGGTCTCGTCCAGTTTCTTGAATTCCCCGTGTCCCTTGTCCGGCCCGGAGAGGAATGATCATCGGTCGTGTTGGAAAAACGACACCCGGCGATACGGATGACTCCGTGTCTTGCCGGGCGAAACGAGAAGATGGCTCAACTTCGCCCAGATTTCAAGGGGAGGGCGGGAAGAGTGTGCTATCCATCTGAAAAACATCTATTATCAGTCATTCCGGCGAAGATCGGGATGCCGCTTCTGGCCGCTAAATCTGAACCCCAGCCTGTGCCGGGGTGACGGACGAAGGGGGTTGGGCTAGTGTGGGCGCCATGACGAACTGGAAGACAGTGCTGCTGCTGCTTGCCGCCGTGGCGGGTGCTGCCCTGGCGGTATGGCCGCGCCTCGGCACGGCGGACCTTGGCGACGTTGACTTTGCGACGCTCGCGCGGCGCGAAAGCCCCAATGATGCGCTGGCCTGTACGCCGCAGTTCTGCGCCGCCAGCGCGGATGTCGCAGCACCGGTGTTCGCCCTCCCGCAAGCGGAGGTGCTGCGCGCCGTGCAACAGGCGGTGGCGGGTGAGCCGGGG
>CAIYXE010000736.1 GCA_903930095.1 uncultured Hyphomicrobiales bacterium | reverse complement strand
GCAGGAGCGAGCATCGCGAGCAAATCCGAAAACCGCGCAGCGCTGACTGGCATGGCCGCAGGCAATCCCACTCTCTCCGCCAGTTTTGTCAAAGCGGCCCGCAGCCTCCTGCGGGCCGCTTTGTTTTGGCGGTCCGCATTGCCTCCGGAGAGAGTGGGATGAGAACGCGGCGGGCGCGATGGCGCCCTTTCAGGATGCGAAGCCTGACTAGCATGGAGCCCTTGGCTCAACCCTGCCGCAGGCCTGGGGTTCGAACGCAGGAGCGAGCATCGCGAGCAAATCCAAAAACCGCGTAGCGCTGACTGGCATGGCCGCAGGCAATCCCACTCTCTCCGCCAGTTTTTTCAAAACGGCCCGCAGCCTCCTGCGGGCCGCTTTGTCTTGGCGGTCTGCATCACCTCCGGAGAGAGTGGGAGGAGAACGCGGCGGGCGCGATGGCACCCTTGGCAAAATACGAAGCGTGATCGGCATGGAGCCGCAGGCTCAACCCTGCCGAATCCCGCCTTGGGAATGAGGAACCCGGTTCGAATGCGCGGGAGCATCGCGACCTTCTGACGATCCGCTCATCGAAGCTCGCGGGCGAGCCTGACTTGCGGCAAGTGCTCGAAATGAGCGTCGCGGGTGGCGAGTTCGCCGTGCAGCTCGTGGGCGATGGCGCTGATCCAGATGTCGTTGGTGGGGATCGGCGTGCCCTGGCTCTGAAGTTGATCGAGGAAATTGCCGTAAAGCTCGGCGCTGCGGCGGGTGAGGGTCGCGATTTCGACCTGGGGTTGGCTCAGGAAGTCATCGAGCTTCGCAATGTTCTCCGCGGCGCGTCCGCCCTTTCCAAATCCGTGGAGCAGCTCGCCGAGAACGATGCATGGCAGCACGACCCGGTCGGCGATGGCGATGTTCGCGTGCCAGCGGCCGGAGCGACGCCAGTCGCTGTAGGCATTGGTATCGAGCACGACGATCAGGTCCATAGCTCCGGGTCGATGCGACGGAGGTCCTGGTCGAGGTAGCGATCCCAGTTCGCGCCAAAGTCGGAGTCGCCGGCGTAACGGTCGAGGTTGGATTTCGGGAGTCGCTCACCCTTGACGTTGAGTCCGCGCGCCAAGGCTTCGAGCAGGAGCTGGTTCATCGAGACACCGCGCGCGGCCGCCTCGGCTTTTGCCTTGGCGACCCATGCATCCTCGACGCCGCGTACCGTCAGCTGAGTCATGCATGCAGTTTCAACGAAAAGTGCATGCGGTCAAGCCATCACCTGCCGCTTGATCCGCGTGGAGGCGCGAAGTGCAGCGGGGAAGCGGAGGAGCTGCCGTCGTCGCGGTCTTCTACAGCACGTCAACCACCTGGAATGGTTTCGGAGCTTGGACGCGTGTCGAAAGGCGGGTAGAACCTTTCCAATGCTCTTGTTTTCGAAGTTTCCCCGTCCCGGCGTCCCAGGTAGAAGCCTGCCTGAACAGAGACGTGGGCGAGAATTTCAGAATTCAAGGCCCCCGGGGCTGACCCCCGGGCCCCCGAGGTGACGTTCCGTGCTACCCGCCCCATCCCGCACTTTCAGCGCGGCGGAAGGGCTACGCCCGATCCCGGGGCTGCGCGCTGCTTACCCCGGGCTATCTCATGTTGTCCCTTCAGGACATGGAACCGCGACACGATGATTTGTGGGTAACGGGCAGAGTAAATCGGCGCCCGCCTTGCCCCCTCTCTTTCGCTTTCACAAGTTCGCGCCGCCGACTTTCTCGCTGGATCGGCAGATTCGTCCCACAGGGTTACGGTTTTGTGGGACGCATGGTAGCATGGGAAAAATCGAGGTTGAAGCATGGCAGAAGGTGTAAATGTGCGGTTTTCCGGCGTTCTGAGAAGGTTCGTTGAGCAACGTTCCGGCGAGACCGGTCTCTACGGGTCGGCCAGCGAATACATCCGCGATCTGGTGCGCCGCGATTTTGAGCGCGAGGAGAGCCGTCGCTGGGAATTCCTGCGCGATGAATTGCGGGCGGGAATGGAAGCGGATCGTGCCGATTTCGTTCCCTTGGACGACAAGGACATCATCACCGAAGCGAAGCTCCGCCGGAATCCCCACGGATGAGGAGCACACAAAGGAACCGACCTTTTTGCAGACCCGTATCGGGAGCAGGCGGTGGGTGGTGGAGGGCGGCGGCTGGTCCTTCGGCGATGCGGTGTGCGTTGGTTGGCGGGATTCCGGGCTGCTTCTTCCGCCACCCCGCAGCTTGGCGCGCTTGGCAGATCTAGAAAATCGATGCGTCCACGAGGGCAAGCACATCGTCGAGGACGTCTTGTGGCGCCCGTTCGATGAACTTCATCCCTCTTGTCCGGAAATCGAGGGACTTCACCTGCTCGCACATCACAAAGCCGCTCAGGGAAGTCCGGCTGGCGATCGAAACGTGAAACGGAACCTTCCGGTCCGTGTTGGTTACCGGGCAGCAAATGGCCATACCGGTTCCCTTGTTGAAAGCATCCTTGCTGATCACCAGAGCGGGCCTCCGACCTTTCTGCTCGTGGCCGGATTGCGGGTCGAAATCCAGGGTCACCAGATCGCCTTGGCGTGGAACGTAAGCCGCCATTACCAGGTCTCCCGTCCTTGCGTGTCCCAATTGAATTCGGCCGCCTTGTAATCCTTGGGCATCGCCGCTACCAGATCCTCGATTCGGTGACGCCCGCGGACCCGGGGTGCTACCACGACAGGCTTCAGGATGATCGCGTCTTTGCCTGGAGAGAGTCCGATCTCGACACTAGCGCCGGGTTCGATTTGCAAAGCCGTTAGCAGTGCTTTTGGCAGGCGAAGCCCCTGGCTGTTTCCCCAAGCTTGCAACTTCGTGATCATGGGGAAATGTATAGCCGGCGGCTATATCCGGCAAGATTTGGTTTCGAGGGGAGGGGAACGGTGGACTTTTGGCGGCATTGGATTGGTGAATCCGCGGTCCCGGTGTTTGCGTTGCGGTCCTTCGGCAATGCGGGCCGCTGGAAGTGGCGGGTTTCGGGGGACCGCTCTGCGGGCCAGGAGGCTCCGCGCACCCGGTGGAAAAAAGCCCGCCCCGGGGTGACCGGGGCGGGCGGTGGATGGGCTTGGATCAGGTCGCCTCGGGATTGATGTCGATGGCACCGTACTCGCCGTCCTTGCGGCGGTAGATGATGGTCAGGCAGCCGCGGCGCGCGCTCTTGTAGAGCACGAAGGGACGCTCCGAGAGCTCAAGCTCCATGACGGCGTCTTCCTTGTACATCGTCTTGAGGCGGTATTTCTCCGGATGCACCAGGAAGGGCTCGGGATCGTGTTCGGCTTCGGCCGGGTGGTCGATGATCTCGTCGCGGAAGAAGCGCTCGTCGAGGTGACGGATCGACTCGTTGCGGTGGGGGCGCTTCATCTTCATGAGGCGCGTCTTGTGCTTGCGCATGCGGCGGGCGATCTTGTCGATCG
>CAIYXE010000735.1 GCA_903930095.1 uncultured Hyphomicrobiales bacterium | reverse complement strand
GGTCCGTACATTTCGCCGATCAGATAGGCGGCCTCGGCCTTGCCCTCCTTGGCGAAGGGCAGGAGCAGGGAAATTGCCTGCGCATAATTCTCGTTACGGAAGGCAGCCATCCCATCCTCGTAGGTGCTTGCCCAGGCGGTGCCGTGCATAACGCCGAGGATTGCAACGGCCAGCATGCCGGCCCGAAACTGCATTTTCATCGAGAAGACCTTTCCCTTTTGGTATGCGCGCCGTACGTCCACTCTTCTACGGCAGGTTGCGGGATGGGTGCAATAGGCGCAGCCTCATAAGCTTGCAGGGTTGGAAACATCGGCGCCCAGCTCGGCCAGGTCCTGGTAGCGGTCGCCGATCCGGTGGTGCGGCCTCCCGCCCGTGGCGCCGCCGAAAGCAATGACAAGTTCGTCGTCCGCCGGAGCGTCCGCAATGGAGAACTGCACGGTCAGGTAGTGCGAGCGCCTGCCAGTATCGTTCTTGTCCATGAGCGGAATCTGGATCTGCGTGTTGGCGGGGCCGCGCGTGTTGGTGAAACCCAGATAGCTCTTGGCGCCCACCGCCTCGCGGTAGAAGTTTCCGAAATGCAGCGTGTGAATGAGGGCGGATGCGTGCTCCAGCTCGCAGCCAAGGCCCGCCATTGCCGCCTTGCCATAGGCTTCGATCCTGTCGCCGCCGCCCGCCAGCGCGATGATCCGGTCAGTCAGGAGCTTGCCCAGCACGGGGGCGAAGGCCCGGATCTCGGGCTTCAGGTCATCGACATAGCCGCGTCCCGCCCATGGGTTTCTCACCACGGCCGCGACCGCGAATTGCTTCAGCGGCGGTACCGCTTCGCGCTCGCCCTCCCAGCACAGGTCTTCCTCGAAGTTGACGAGCTTCCTGATCCTGATGTCCATCGCCGGGCCTCTTGCTGTGATGCGCCCTGATAGCGCCCGTGGCGCACTGGCGCCAGAGCACATCGGCAGTGTTCCCCATCTTCGAAACCATGTATCTGCGGGCTTCGGCAATACCGGGCAGGGGATGCGGAATGCAGCGCTATCGCATGTTGATCGACGGCAACTGGGTCGAAGCCGGGGATGGGAAAAGCTTCACGAGCCTCAACCCTGCAACCGGCGAGGCCTGGTGCGAGATTCCGGAAGCGACCGCGGAGGACGTGAACCGGGCGGTGGAGGCCGCGCACCGCGCCTTCAGCGAGGGTCCCTGGGCGCGTATGCTGCCGAGCGAGCGCGGCCGTCTGCTGCGCAGGCTGGCCGATCTGCTCGCGGCGAAGTCAGAAGAACTCGGGCGCATCGAAACCGTCGACACCGGCAAGATGCTGAAGGAGACGCGCTGGCAGGCGAAATACATCGCCGAGTTCTATCATTTCTATGCCGGGGCCGCCGACAAGCTTCACGGCGAGACGCTGCCCATCGACAAGCCCGACATGCTGGCGATGACGCTGCGCGAGCCCCTGGGGGTCATCGCGGCGATCGTTCCGTGGAACTCTCAGCTCTTCCTGTCGGCCGTAAAGCTCGGCCCGGCGCTTGCGGCGGGCAACACCGTTGTGCTGAAGGCGTCCGAGCATGCTTCGGCCCCGATGCTGGAATTCGGCAGGCTGTTCGAGGAGGCGGGGTTTCCGCCGGGTGTCGTCAACATCGTGACAGGCCATGGCGAACCCTGCGGGCGGGTCCTCACATCGCATCCGCTGGTGCAGCGCATCAGCTTCACCGGCGGCCCGGGATCGGCACGGCAGATCGTGCGCAATTCCGCGGAGAATTTCGCCGAGGTCTCGCTCGAACTCGGTGGCAAGTCGCCCTTCCTGGTCTTCGAGGACGCCGACCTCGAAAGCGCCGTCAACGGCGCGATCGCGGGCATCTTCGGCGCCACCGGCCAGAGTTGTGTCGCGGGCTCGAGGCTCTATCTGCAGAACTCGATCGCCGAACGCTTCCTCGACATGATGGTGGCGCGCGCCAGGGCGATCCGCATCGGCGATCCGTTGCTTGAGGAAACGCAAATGGGACCGCTCGCCACACAAGGCCAGCTTGCCCGCATCGAGGCCGAGGTCGCCCACGCGCAAGAGCAGGGCGGAAGGCTTCTCACCGGGGGAAGCCGACCGGCCGGTCTCAATCGTGGCTTCTACTACGAGCCGACCATCCTGGACTGCCCCTCCCAGTCGCTCCGCATCGTCGATACCGAGCTGTTCGGGCCGGTGCTGAGCGTTCTCCGCTTCACGGCGGAGGAGGAGGCGCTGCGCATGGCAAACGACACGCGGCACGGGCTGGCGGCGGGGGTCTTCACCAGGAACACGGCGCGCGCCATGCGCATGTCGCGGCAGCTCCGGGCGGGGATCGTGTGGGTCAACACCTACCGCGTCGTATCGCCCATTGCACCCTTCGGCGGCTACAAGGAATCGGGCTACGGGCGGGAGTCCGGCCTGCAGGCGGTTTATGACTACACGCGCCCCAAGACGGTGTGGATCAACACCTCTGATGCGCCCTTGGCCAACCCTTTCGTGATGCGGTAGAAATCGCCGGCCGTGGACCCCGGTGTCCCGGCCCTCTGGTTCTAGGCTGCAGCGCGCGCCTGGGGCTAGAAGCCCGACAACGCCAGACGGCAACAGACTTCGTGAGGAACCCCTACCATGCGCATGACCACCGAAGAGGCTTTCGTCAAGGTTCTCCAGATGCACGGCATCCAGCATGCCTTCGGCATCATCGGATCGGCCTTCATGCCAATCTCCGACCTGTTCCCCAAGGCCGGCATCACCTTCTGGGACTGCGCGCATGAGGGCTCCGGCGGCATGATGGCCGACGGCTACACCCGTGCATCCGGCAAGATGAGCATGATGATCGCCCAGAACGGACCGGGCATCACCAATTTCGTTACACCCGTGAAGACTGCCTACTGGAACCATACGCCCCTGCTGCTGGTGACGCCGCAGGCGGCCAACCGCACCATCGGCCAGGGTGGCTTCCAGGAAGTGGAGCAGATGGCCCTCTACAAGGACATGGTCTGCTACCAGGAGGAAGTGCGCGATCCTTCCCGCGTGGCGGAAGTGCTGAACCGCGTGATCATGAACGCCAAGCGCCTCTCGGCGCCCGCCCAGATCAACATGCCGCGCGATTACTGGACGCAGGTGATCGACATTGAACTGCCTGCCGCCGTCGGCTTCGAGTTGCCGGGCGGGGGCGAGGAGGCGATCGCTGCCGCGGCAAAGCTTCTCTCCGAGGCGAAGTTCCCGGTGATCCTCAATGGCGCGGGGGTCGTCATCGGGGGCGGCATTCCGGCATCGAAGGCGCTGGCCGAACGGCTCACCGCGCCCGTCTGCGTTGGCTATCAGCACAATGACGCCTTCCCCGGCTCGCATCCGCTGTTTGCGGGCCCCCTGGGCTACAACGGCTCCAAGGCGGCGATGGAATTGATCAAGCAGGCGGATGTGGTGCTGGCGCTCGGCACCCGCCTCAACCCGTTCTCGACGCTTCCCGGCTACGGTCTCGACTACTGGCCGAAGGAGGCCAAGGTCATCCAGGTCGACATCAACCCGAACCGTATCGGCCTCACCAAGAAGGTGGCGGTGGGCATCGTGGGCGATGCGAAGAAGGTGGCGGAAGGCATTCTCGCCAAGCTCTCGCCGTCCGCGGGTGAGCAGGGCCGCGAGGAGCGCAAGAACCTGATCGCCACGACCAAGTCGCGCTGGGCCCAGCAGCTTTCCTCCATGGACCACGAGGACGACGATCCGGGCACGACATGGAACGAGCGCGCCCGCAAGGCCAAGCCCGACTGGATGAGCCCCCGCATGGCATGGCGTGCCATCGAGGCGGCGCTGCCGAAGGAGGCGATCATCTCCTCCGACATCGGCAACAACTGCGCCATCGGCAATGCCTACCCGAGCTTCGAGCAGGGCCGGAAGTACCTGGCGCCCGGCCTCTTCGGACCGTGCGGCTATGGCCTTCCCTCGATCGTCGGCGCCAAGATCGGTTGCCCGGACACGCCCGTGGTGGGCTTTGCCGGCGACGGCGCCTTCGGCATCGCGGTGACGGAACTGACCGCCATCGGGCGCCCGGAATGGCCGGCGATCACTATGGTGGTCTTCCGGAACTATCAGTGGGGTGCTGAAAAGCGCAACTCAACCCTTTGGTATGACGACAATTTCGTCGGAACCGAGCTCGATACGCAGGTGTCTTACGCTGCTATCGCCAAGGCTTGTGGGCTGCAGGGTGTTGTCGCCCGCACCATGGACGAGCTGCGCGATGCGCTGGCCAAGGCCGTCGAGGACCAGATGAAGCACAAGAAGACGACGCTCATCGAAGCCATGATCAACCAGGAACTGGGCGAGCCCTTCCGCCGTGACGCGATGAAGAAGCCGGTGGCGGTGGCCGGAATCGACGCCCAGGACATGCGGCCGCAAACGGTGTAGTACGTCGTTCCAAAGGCCGGTCACGCTTTTGCTGCAATCACTTGGTGTGAGGCGGGGAGTGACCGGAAGGAACGACCGACATGTCGTCTGATTCGAAACGCGCCTGGCGCGATATCATCCTGCAGATGACGGCCAGCGTCATGATCCCGCTCACGATTGCGGGCATGGGCCTCTATTACACGCGCTGGCAGCAAAACGTGAATGATCTCAAGACGATGATCGACCTCGTCAGCGACGACCGGGTGGAGCGGCAGAAGTATGGTGTCGCGATGTTCGAGTATCTGCTGAAGAACGACAAGGTTCCCGTCGAGTTCGTGGCAGCACAGCTCGAATACGCCAACAATGCATCCGACCCGCAGCTTCTCTCGGCGATGGAGCGCGCCCTCACCAAGGCGGCCGAGCAGAACGCGAGCGTGCAGGCGGTGTTCACCGAGGCGGTGGCCAGGCTCCCGTCGCGCATCTTCGTCAACGTGATGAATGAGCAGCAGCGCGCGTGCTTCTCCAAGCTGTTGATGTCACTGAAAGATAATGATGAAGCCTTGATCACCGTGCCGTCGATCTCGCTGTCGAAGTGGGACGGCAAGGTGAACGAGATCCGCGCCATGAAGGACGAGGATGTGGCCAAGGCGGAGACCATCGCCACATGGTTGCGCGGGCTGGGCTTCGAGATCGAGGTGGTGAACCTCACGAACCGCTGGTCCGGGGCCAAGAAGGTGCGCCCCAACACTTTCGAAATATGGTTTGGAGACAAGGACTTGCCGCCGGCTTGCACGGGCAAGCAGACGGCTGCCTCGACGAACTAGAGACGGTAGGCGCGCAGTCCGTTGTCGCGGAACAGCTTGCGCTTTTCCTCTGCCGTGCAGCCTGCCGTTGCCCAGTCGAGAATCTCCAGCCAATCCGTGTACTTACCGGCAAGTTCGGAGACCGGCCAGTCGCCGCCGTACATAATGCGGTTGAAGCCGAAGCAATCGATCACATGGTCGATGTAGGGGCGCAGTTGCTCGCGCGTCCAGTTGTTGTGGTCGGCTTCGGTGGTGACGCCGGAAAGCTTGCACATGACGTTGGGAAGCGAGGCCATTTCGCGGATGTGGGTCTTCCACGGTTCAACGAGGCCGTCCTTGATGCCGGGCTTGCCGATGTGGTCGAGGATGAAGGACACCTCGGGACACTGGCGGACGTAGCCCAGCACGTTGGCGAACTGATGATGGTAGATGCAAATATCGAAGCTGAAGTTGTATTTTGGTAGCAGTTTTGTTGCGGCAATGAAGCCCGGCTGGAGGACGAATTCGGGATCCGGCTTGTTCTGTATCAGCCGCCTCACGCCGCGCATGACAGGCAGTCTTGACAGCCGCTCCATGTCGGCCTCGACCGATGGACCCTGCTCAAGGGGTAGGCAGGCAACACAGCCCTTCAACCTCTGATCGCCATCGGCGAGCGACTGCACCCACTCGCCTTCTTTCAGATATTGCGGCATGTCGACATCGACCTCGACGAAGACGATGGACTCGATCGTGTAGGGGGAGGCCCGCTCCTCCAGGTCCTTCACCGACCAGTCACGCGCGAGCTTCGGGGCGCCGGCGGCCCAGCTGTATGTGAACTTCTTCCGGTCGAGCAGGTGGACGTGGGTGTCGGTGATGGGAAAGTCGATCATCTCGTGTGGTCCTTCATTGCGCGAGGAAGCCGCCGTCGACGGGCAGTGTATGGCCCGTCACCATGGCGGCGGCAGGAGAGGCGAGAAACAGGATGGCATTGGCGACCTCGCCCGGCTCGGCGAGGCGGCGCATCGGCGTCATCGCCTCGATGCGGGAGACGAGGTCCGGCTGCTCGAGGATCGGCGTGATGAAGGGCGTCCTCACCCAGGTGGGGGCGACGGCATTGACGCGGATGCCAAGCCCGGCCCATTCGACCGCGAGGGCGCGCGTCATGTTGACCACCGCGCCCTTGGTGGCCTGGTAGGAAATGTTGGGATAGAGCCCGCCGCCCGAGAGCCCCATGATGGAGGCGACGTTGACGATGGCGCCGCCCGTTCCCGCACCGATCATGCGCCGCGCAGCCTCGCGCGCGCAGAGGAAGACAGCGGTCATGTTGATGTCGACCACCTTGTTCCAGTCGGCGGCGGACAGTTCGACCGACGGCCGGCGGATGGCCCGCCCGGCATTGTTGACGAGAATGGCGGGACAGCCGCCGGGGGCGGCATCGAGCATGGCGCCGATGTCTTCCTCGCGGGTCACGTCCGCGCGGACGGCCACCGCCCTGCCGCCGCCGGTGTTTATTCCTGCCGCCACATCTAAAGCGCCTGGGAGGTCGAGATCCGCGACGACGACGAAGGCGCCCGCCGCAGCGAGCGCTTCCGCCGTGGCCCTGCCGATGCCGCTTGCCGCGCCGGTGACGGCAGCTGCCCTGCCATCGAGGCGGAAGGGCGAGGCTGTCATGCAGGGGCCCCGGCGAATTCGTTGACGAGGGTGAGGAACTGCGCCACTTCGGCCAGCGTGTTGTAGTGGCTGAAGGACACGCGCACGCAATCTGCGAGGCCAAGCGGCGAGAGGACGTTGCCGCTGTAATGATCGGCCTTGCGGGTGTGGGTCCTGACGCCGCGTGCATTGAGGAAGGCCACGATCTCCTCGCTCGGGCGGCCTTCCATCCACAGCGAGACAACACCCTCCCGCTTTGCATTGTCCGTGCCGCCGATGACGTGGAGGCCTGGAATGTCTGCAAGGCCCCGCAGATTGCCGGTGCCGCGCATCATCGCTTCTGCAAGTGACTGCTCGTGATCGTGGATGGCGCGGCCTGCAGCCTCGAGGCAGGCGCGGCGGTCTTTTTCATCCGTGTATTGATGACCGAGCCAGGCGAGATAATCGACCACGTCCGAGAAGGTGGCGTAGCTGCCGGTGTCGCGCGTGCCCATTTCCCAGCTGGTGGCGGGACCGCCGATCACCGTTTCCTTGGTGCAGGCGGTGAGCCGGTCCGAGGCCCAGCCGACGCCATAGCCGTGGCGCGAGAATGCCTTGTAGGGCGAGATGGCATAGCCGTCGATGCCGCAGGCGGCGAGGTCGACCGCGCCATGGCTGGC
>CAIYXE010000734.1 GCA_903930095.1 uncultured Hyphomicrobiales bacterium | reverse complement strand
GCGAGACCTGGGACGTCCGTGTCTGAGACATACCAGACGGCGGCTTCCCGGTCGAAGGCGGCTTTGACGAGGAGCAGAGCCATGCGTGTTCCTTTTGAACGTCCTGGAAAGTAGGTGGTGAGGGACGAATAGTCAAACCGGGGTTTCATTCCCGGCTGTTTCGGAAAGGCCATCGCAGCGTGCCGTTTCCTTGACTCTTTTCGCGCTTTCCCCTATCTCCGGCCAATCGCGCGGCAGGGAGCTTCCCGTCCGCGCGCATTGCGCTGCCTCCGGCAACCCAATTTCGGCTGAGTTTTCAGCCACTTGAAGCGCACCGGACCACGGGTTCACCGGTGCCGCCAAAGGGCGCGGGACAAAAGGAAGAAAGACCATGTACGCAGTCATCAAGACTGGCGGCAAGCAGTATCGCGTTGCAGCCGGAGACAAGATCCAGATCGAAAAGCTCGAGGGCAACCCGGGCGACCAGGTGAATTTCGCCGAAGTGCTGATGATCGCCAATGGCGATGCCATCAACATCGGAGCACCTCACGTTGCAGGCGCTACGGTGGTGGGCGAGATCGCCTCCCAGGACCGTGGTCCGCACGTCATCATCTTCAAGAAGCGCCGCCGCAAGCATTACCGCCGCCGCAACGGACACCGCCAGGATCTGACCTCGGTGACCATCCGCGAAATCCGCGCCTAAGCGCTGACAGGAATTAGGAGAACACACCATGGCTCATAAAAAGGCAGGCGGTTCATCCCGCAACGGGCGCGACACGGCGGGCCGCCGTCTCGGCGTCAAGGCTTTCGGCGGCGAATCCGTCATTGCCGGCAACATCATCATCCGCCAGCGCGGCACCAAGGTTCACCCGGGCACCGGCGTGGGCATTGGCCGCGACCACACGATCTTCGCGGTCGTGAACGGCACCGTGAACTTCCGCCGCACCAAGGGCGACAAGCAGACCGTGTCCGTCATCCCGGCCCTGGCTGCGGAATAACCGGCGGGCTTCAAGACTGACAAGCCGCCGGATCCACCGATCCGGCAGGCGATGACATCAAAGGCGGAGAGGTGGAAAGCCACCTCTCCGCCTTTTCATTTGGACCACACAGATGACCATGCTCACCACGCCCCGCCTCACGCTCCGCCCGCCGCAGGACGCGGATGCGGCAGCGCTCGTGCGGCATCTCGGCAATCTGAACGTTTCGCGCTGGACCGGGCGCATTCCGCACCCCTATGGGCCGGAAGATGCAGCCGCCTTCTTCGCGCATCACCGGAACAGGCCGGACGATGCGCTGATCCTTTTCATCGAACGCGCGGGCGAACTGATCGGCGGCATCGGCATTGAAAAGGGCGAACTGGGCTATTGGCTGGCGGAACACCATTGGGGGAAAGGCTATGGCAGCGAGGCGGCGCGCGCCGTGACGGACCATGCCTTCGAGGCCCTCGGCCGGGACATGATGGCGGCCAGCTATTTGTCCGGCAATGCCGCTTCGCGGCGGATTCTCATAGGGCTTGGCTTTGTGGAGACCGGCCCGGGAACCAGCTTCTCGCGGGCAAGACAGCAGGACGTGGCGACCATGAAACTGACACTCACCCGCGCAGCCTGGCAGGATGCAAAGGAGCGGCGGCGATGAACCACCGCTCCCCCATGCACTCAGAAAATCTTGGCAACGTAGGAGGGCACCAAGCTCCTGCGATCAAGGCCGCCATTGTGCTTCGAGGCGGCGAGCCTGAGGTTGCCGTTAGACTTGCCGATGGCGATGGAGAGGTGCTTCAGGCCCCACGTCACATTGGTGCGCGCATCAAGGAGTTCGGAGCAATTGCCGGTGAAACCGATGCCCTTCGCGGTGGAGCACTTGAGCTGGTAGACACCATATTCACCCGCAGCACCCCGGACGTGCGGCTTGTAGTTCGATTCAACGTGCGCAATGCGCAACGCAAACCAGGTGGGAACGCCATGGACCGGCGCCATGGACTTGATGAGGCCGACCACATCGCTGCCGCGGCCGGTGTAGCCCGCCGGAACGATAAGTGCCATGTCGGCGGACCGCGCCGTCTTTTTCAGGCTCCGCACCTGCCTGGTGGACGTGCGGGTGGCCTTGGCCTGCGTTTTCACCTGGCCCGTCCGGGTCTTTGTGGATGCGATCTTGTGGGAGTCCGCCTTCGCCGTAGAGGATTTGAAGCAGTGTCCTGCATGCTTGCAAGCGGCATCGGCAGGTATTGCCGATATGCTGCCCAATACAACAGCAGCCACAAGACCTGTCATCAGTCGTTTCTTCATTTTGTTCCCTTCGATTTACACAATCGGTGTATCGATGACCGGAAACAACGATCCGATCATCTTCATTCGACTGTCGCCCTTCGAATGAAGCGGCACCGTAGACGGGGCAAATGTGTTCTCAAGGCGGCAGAAATATTGCATTGCAACATGCACCGGGAACCGTGGCCGATCGGCCACAGGGGACTAGGCGCATCCGGAAACGCCAGCTACAAGGCTTCATCATGAAATTTCTCGACCAGGCAAAGGTTTATGTCCGCTCCGGCGACGGCGGCGCGGGCTCCGTTTCGTTCCGGCGGGAGAAGTTCATCGAGATGGGCGGCCCCGACGGCGGCGACGGCGGCAAGGGCGGCGATGTGTGGATCGAGGCCGTCGACGGCCTCAACACGCTCATCGACTACCGCTACCAGCAGCATTTCAAGGCCTCGACCGGCGGCCACGGCATGGGCCGGCTGCGCGCCGGGGCCAATTCCGATGACGTGATCCTCAAGGTGCCGGTGGGAACACAGGTCTTCGAGGAAGACAACGAGACGATGGTCGCCGACCTCGCCAAGCTGGGTGACCGTTTCCGCATCGCCAAGGGCGGCAATGGCGGCTTCGGCAATGCCTATTTCAAGTCCTCCACCAACCGGGCGCCGCGCCATGCCAACCCCGGACTGGAGGGTGAGGAGCGCTGGATCTGGCTGAGGCTGAAACTGATCGCCGATGCCGGGCTGCTGGGCCTGCCCAATGCGGGCAAATCCACACTGCTCGCAGCCGTCTCGGCGGCAAAGCCCAAGATCGCGGACTATCCCTTCACCACGCTTCACCCGCAGCTGGGTGTCGTGCGCGTGGGCACGCAGAGCTTCGTGCTGGCCGATATTCCGGGCCTGATCGAAGGGGCGCATGAGGGCCATGGGCTCGGCACCCGGTTCCTCGGCCATGTCGAGCGCTGCGCGGTGCTGCTGCACCTGATCGACGTGTCCGGCGAAGACCCGGTTGCCGCCTATCGCGTGATCCGCAAGGAGCTCAAAGCCTATTCGCCGGAACTGGCGGAAAAGCCGGAGGTGATCGCCTTCAACAAGACGGACCTTCTGCAGCCTGACGAGGTCGAGGCGAAGCTCAAGGACTTCAAGCGCCGCATCCGCAAGACGCCGATGCTGATCTCGGGCGCCACCACGAAGGGCGTGCCGGAAGCGATGAAGAAGCTTCTCGAGGTGATCGACACATCGCGGCGCGGCGGCCGCTCCGGCGACGAGCCCGGCGTCACGACGGAGGAGTGGCGTCCGTGACGTCGCGGCTCGACAAGGCCCGCCGCATCGTCGTCAAGATCGGCTCCGCCCTGCTGGTTGACGCCAAGACGGGCACCATCAAGGCGTCATGGCTGTCGTCGCTGATCGACGACCTGGCGGACGCACGGGTGCGCGGCGCCGAGATCATCATCGTCTCCTCCGGCGCCATCGCGCTCGGGCGGCGCACGCTGGGCCTGCCCAAGGGCGACCTCCGGCTGGAGCAGAAGCAGGCCGCCGCCGCCGTGGGCCAGATCGCGCTGGCCCAGGCCTGGGCGGAAGCGCTCCGCACGCGCAACATGGTGGCGGCACAGGTGCTGGTGACGCTCACCGACACGGAGGAGCGCCGCCGCTACCTCAATGCGCGGGCAACGCTGTCTACCCTGCTCGAACAGGGTGCTGTTCCCGTCATCAACGAGAACGACACGGTGGCCACCAGCGAAATCCGCTATGGCGACAATGACCGGCTGGCGGCGCGCGTCGCCTCCATGATGTCAGCCGACTGCCTGGTGCTGCTCTCCGACATCGACGGGCTTTACACAGCCCCGCCCAACCAGAAGGGTGCAACCTTCCTGGCCATTGTGGAAGACATCACGCCCGAGATCGAGGCAATGGCGGGAAAGCCCGTCTCCGGCCTGGGCTCCGGCGGCATGATCACCAAGATCGAGGCGGGCAAGATCGCACTGGGTGCGGGTTGCAACATGGTGATCGCCTCCGGACACGAGATGCACCCGCTCAAGCGCATCCTTGCGGGCGAACGCTGCACATGGTTTCTCGCCAATGCCTCCGCCCTGCAGTCACGGAAGCGCTGGATCGCGGGCACGCTGCAGCCCATTGGCCACCTTGTGGTTGATCAGGGCGCGGCGGAGGCACTCGCCAAGGGCAAGAGCCTGCTGCCCGCGGGCGTCAAGACGGTCGAAGGCAGCTTCGCGCGCGGCGATACGGTGTCGATCGTGACGCTGCAGGGCCGCGAGATCGCACGCGGGCTCGTCGCCTATGACGCGGGCGATGCGGCGCGTATCCTTGGCCTCAAGTCATCGGAGATCGAGAAGGTTCTGGGCTTCCGGGGCCGCGACGAGTTGATCCACCGTGACGACATGGTGCTGATGGGCGGAGAGCGGACATGAACGCGGGCATCTCGAACCGGGACCTGATGATGACGCTGGGCCAGGCGGCGCGGACCGCCGCCCGGATGCTGGCGCTCGCCCCCGCCGAGCAGAAAAACCAGGCGCTCATGGCCATGGCGGCGAAGATCCGCCGCTCCACCGCCGACATCCTGTCGGAGAACCGGCGTGACCTCGAAAACGCGCGGGCCAGGGAGCTGAAGGGCAGCTTCCTCGACCGGCTGACGCTGGACGAGGCGCGCCTCGATGCGATGGCGCGCGGGCTTGAGGAGATCGCCGCCCTGCCCGATCCCGTGGGCCAGGTGATGGCGGCGTGGACGCGGCCAAACGGCCTTGCGATTTCCCGCGTCCGGGTGCCGATCGGCGTCATCGGAATCATTTATGAATCACGCCCCAATGTGACGGCGGATGCGGGCGGCCTTTGCCTCAAGTCCGGCAATGCCGCGATCCTGCGTGGCGGATCTGACAGCTTCCACTCCTCCGCCGCCATCGTCTCCTGCCTGCAGCGCGGGCTCGACATCGCGGGCCTGCCGCGCACCGTGATCCAGATGGTGCCCAATGCGGAGCGTGACTGCGTGGGTCTGATGCTGGAAGGATTGGGCGGCACGATCGACCTCATCGTGCCGCGCGGCGGCAAGAGCCTTGTCGCGCGCGTGCAGCAGGATGCGCGGGTGCCGGTCTTCAGCCATCTCGAAGGCATCTGCCATGTCTATGTCGACAAGGCGGCGGATACCGAAATGGCGCAGCGCGTCGTGCTCAATGCCAAGATGCGGCGCACCGGCATCTGCGGCGCGGCGGAGACGATCCTGATCGACCGGGCGGCGGCTGACAGAAACCTGAAGCCCATCATCGCGACGCTGATCGATGCCGGTTGCGAGGTCCGCGGCGACGAGGCCTGCCGTGCGGCAGACCCCCGCGTGAAGCCCGCCACCGAAGAGGACTGGTCCACCGAGTATCTCGATGCCATCGTCGCGATGAAGCTCGTCGACGGCGTGGATGAGGCGATGGCGCATATCGCCGCCTACGGCTCACAGCATACGGACGCGATCATCACCGGGGACGCCGCAACGGCCGCGCGCTTCCTCAACGAGGTGGACAGCGCCATCGTGCTGCACAACGCCTCGACGCAATTTGCGGATGGCGGCGAATTTGGCTTTGGCGCCGAGATCGGCATTGCCACGGGCAAGCTCCATGCGCGTGGCCCCGTGGGCGTGGAGCAGCTCACCACCTTCAAGTACCAGGTGCGCGGCGCGGGGCAGACGCGGCCATGATGGCAAAGGCGCCGGCATTCGGAGACGGACAGCGCATCGGCCTGTTCGGGGGCTCCTTCAACCCGGCGCACCGCGGCCATGACATGGTGGCGCGCTATGCGCTGAAGCGGCTGGAGCTCGACTGGGTGTGGTGGCTGGTCTCGCCCCAGAACCCGCTCAAGGACCCATCAGAGACGGGTGAATACGCCACGCGGCTTGCCCATACCGCGCAGGTGGCCCGCCACCCGCGCTTCATCGTCACCGATATCGAGCACCAGATCGGCTCGCGCACCACGGCGGAGACGCTGCGCGGGCTGAAGCCGCTGTTTGGCCGTGGCCACTTCGTGTGGATCATGGGGGCCGACAGCTTCGCCAGCCTGCACCGCTGGCATGACTGGCTTGACATTGCGGAAACACTGCCGCTCGCCGTGCTGGCAAGGCCCGGCTATTCGCTGCGGGCCCTGGGCGGGCCTGCTGCCACACGTTTTTCCGAGGCGCAGATCCCAACCCACCTGGCGCCACGCCTGGCCACGGCAAAGCCTCCTGCCTGGTGCTTCATTCCGATGCCGCTCCGGCCTGAGAGCTCAACGGCGATCCGCCAGGGCAAGATGCCTCATTCTACGGCAGCGTCAATTTCCTGACGCAGGCCCGCCACCCTCACGAGCCAGGCGATGCCGCCACTCCTGCTGAAGAGCTTGGCTCTTCACGGGATGGTAGATCGCCGTTGCAACAATCTCCTCCTGCGTCCAAGGCCTGCGCGAGCAGAACCGCGAACCAGACATGGCCGTGGCAGCTGTCGATCCGGTGGAAATAGAAAAGCGCCTTTTCCCAGGCAGTCACGGGCAGAGGCTTGTGTATGTTTATGAGGAGGTTCAGCGAGTGATGGCCTGCTCCTCCAGTTTCACGAAAGTCACCCGGGAACTGACAGGCGGAACAAATCCGTCATCGTCCACAACGACATGCACGGCATAGCCCAGATCAACATGCCCGTCATAGAAGGCGACCTGCCTGGCATCGGACCGGAGAGGCCGCAACCGGGATTTCCACCCCCGGCGCATGGGGATGCTTTCCGCCCCTTGAATGACGCTGGCGAAACCTTTAGTTTGCGATTTATTGTTCCGACCGACGGGATATGACTCGCAACCGATGCAGATCCGATTCAGGAACCAAGGACCAGTCCACTGAAAGCGCCAGCGAAGAAGACCGCCGCCAAGAAGGCTGCGGGCAAGACCAAGTCTGCTCCCAAGAGCAGGAAGCCAGCGGCTAAGACGGCAGCTTCCAAGACAGCTTCCAAGACAGCTCCCAAAACACCTTCCAAGACCGCCCCCAAGAAGACGGCAGCAAGGACAAGGGTTGAAGGAAAACCCAGGGCACCTTTCCGGAAGGCACCCGTCAAGGCAGCTCCCGCTGTTCCATCCGAGCCATTGCCAGAGATTCCGGATTCGCTTCTGGCTCCTGCGCCCAAGGCCGCCAAGCCGCGCAAGCCCAGGGGCAAGAAGGCGGAAGCGCCGAAGCCCGTTGGCGCGCTGGAGACCATTCTGGCGCAGCTCGAGGACGCCAAGGCCGAGCAGGTCGTGACCATCCCGCTCGACGTCAAGACGGCGGTGGCGGATGCGATGGTGGTGGCGTCCGGCCGCTCCAACCGGCATGTCGGCGCGATTGCCGACCAGCTGGTCCAGAAGCTCAAGGAGAGGGGCTACCGCGACCTGAGGGTCGAGGGCATGCCGCAGTGCGACTGGGTGCTGGTCGATGCCGGCGACGTCGTGGTGCATATCTTCCGGCCCGAGGTCAGGAGCTTCTACAATCTCGAGAAGCTGTGGTCGGCAAACGCGCCGGACGACAAGGCCGCGATGTGACGCCTTGCGCATCTCCGTGGTCGCGGTCGGGCGGCTGAAGCCCGGCCCCGAGAAGATCATGGCGGGAGATTATCTGACCCGCGCCGAGGGCTTCGGCCGCAAGTGCGGGGTCACGCGGATCGGCATCACGGAGTTTTCCGAATCGCAGGCCTCCTCGCCAGCATCGCGCATGGCGGAGGAAGGCAAGCTGGTCGCGGCGGCACTGCCGGCCAGGGTCTTCAGCATCGTGCTGGACGAACGCGGCAAGGCGCTCGCCAGCGAGGCCTTCGCAGATCTCCTGCGCCGCCACCTGGACGGAGGAACGCAGGACATGGCGTTCCTGATCGGCGGGCCCGACGGCCATGCGCCGGGGATCCGGGAAGGGGCCGGTCTTCTGTTGGGGTTCGGGCCGATGACATGGCCGCACCGTCTGGTGCGCGTCATGCTGCTCGAGCAGATTTACCGGGCCCTGACCATCATTGCGGGCCACCCCTATCACCGGGCCTGAAGGACGGCCCGGTTCATGATTAACGAAATGTAAATCCGAAAGGCCGCATTGCTGTCGGCATCCTTTCCACGACCCGAGCCATTCCTCATGCGGCGGTCCGCCCTGACCATAGCCCTGGCGATGCTGGCGCTTCCGGCGCAAGGCACGGGCCTGC
>CAIYXE010000733.1 GCA_903930095.1 uncultured Hyphomicrobiales bacterium | reverse complement strand
GGACATACAAGTCGCTCTCTGCCATTGCGCGCGCCATCACGGGCACACCGTGGAGTGGGCCAGTATTCTTTGGGCTGAAAGGTGGGAGGCGCGGATGAACAAGCCGACGGCACGGAAAATGCGTTGCGCCGTGTACACACGCAAATCCTCCGAGGAAGAGCGAAAAGACAATCGAGGGCATGTCAACAACACCGGTCTTTTCGGAATACTCCGTGACCAGTCGTCTGGCTGATTTCCTGACGTTCGTCATTTCTGCCGCACGTTCTGAGTCCACCATCTTGTTCACTTCAATGGGGCGTGGAGCGCCCACGCTAGACCCGGAGGTACCTGTCCGGTGGCTGCTCAGACTTTAGCGAGTGGCAGAGGCATGGCTCGCCCCGCGGAAGGGCCGCAGCCGCTTCGAGCGCAACCCTCGAAGCGAGCGGAGAGAGCCCCTCGAGCACGCCTTCCTGCAGCACGCTGACTCCCGCGGGCCGGAAATAGTCGCTGAATCCGGCGGTGACGAAGGCACATGGCACGAAGCAGGCGCCAATCTCGCGCGCCAGCGTCGCCTCTGGCGCGATCGAATGGTTGATGATGTCAGCACCAAGGTTGCGGTAGGCAATGACTTCGGCGGGCGTCGTCAGACGCGGGCCATAGGCATGGGCAGCGACGAGACCTGAGTCCACGCCATAGACGCGCGCCGTGGCTGGCCAATGCCGCCGCGCCGTCTGGCTGAGGACGTCCGCGCAGGACGGACAGACAATCTGTTTGCCGCTGCAGTCGAAGCGCTGGCGGCCGGGCAGCAGCGAATATGGCGTCTGTGTGAGTTCGATGATGTCGGCGTTGATGACGAAATCGCCCACGCGAATGGCGCGATTCAGCGCGCCGATCGTGGAACTCGCCACAATGCGCCGCACGCCTGCCTCGGCAAGGACCGCGAATGCACGGCGATGGCAGGAATGATCGATCCAGTCACGTGGGTTGCCATGCGAATACATGCAAAGTGCGCGGCGCGGGCGGCCATCAGGGGTCATGGCGCCATCGAATTCGAGAAGCTTCCAGTTCTCCGTCACGCCATGAGAGGTTTCGAAGGCGACATCGCGCTCAAGGACGCTGACACCCGGGAGGGTGATGTCCTCCGGAAAGCGCATGCCCCAATTGGCGGAACCGGTGATAAGCGCCAGTTCGGTCTTCGGTATGGCCATGATCCTCTGGCCGGATTGGCTTTGCGTCATGGCTCTGTTCCTTCCAAGATCGGCATGGAACGCGCCGCGGGCCAGCACACGGTGACGGGGCCCGACGCGGGAATAATATCAAGCTCGGAATTCTTGAGGAGCACGCTCACCTGACGCCCTTCAAAGGCAATACGGCAGATCGCGGTCGGCCCGGAAAACGAGATGCCATCAAGCACGCCCTGAATGGCGCAGGCACCCGGTGGCGGTGGCGATGCCGCGGGCAGAATCGTCATTTCCTCCGGGCGCACAGCCAGCACAGTGACGCGCGGCGCAAGTTCGCCCGGCCATGGCAATAGTCCGCCGCCGGCAAGCCTCAGCCCCGCCTGTTCCGGCCTGCCGCTGAAGAAGTTGGCTTCACCCAGGAAGGAGGCCGTGAAGCGGTCCTGCGGCGCATGGTAGAGCTCCTTGGGCGGGCCGCTGCGGACCAGCCGGCCACCGCGCAGGATGCCGATCCGGTCGCTCAGTGTCAGCGCTTCCTCCTGGTCATGAGTGACGAAGATCGTGGTGATGCCAACCTCGCGCTGGATGCGGCGAAGCTCCACCTGCATCTCGCTACGCAAGGCCTTGTCGAGGGCGCTCAAGGGTTCGTCGAGGAGCAGCACGCGCGGCCTCGTCACGATGGCGCGCGCCAGGGCCACGCGCTGGCGCTGGCCGCCCGAAAGCTGGTGCGGCCTCCTGCTACCAAGCCCTTCGAGATGGACGAGTTCAAGAGCCTCCCCGACGCGGCGTGCGATATCGGCCTTGTCGAGATGGCGCACCTTGAGGCCGAAACCGATGTTGTCGGCAACGCTCATGTTTGGAAACAGCGCATAGGACTGGAACATCATGCCGATTTCGCGCTTCTCCACCGGCACGCGCTCGACACTCTCGCCACCGATGGTGATGCTGCCGTGGTCAGCATAGACCAAGCCCGCGATGGAGCGCAGCAGCGTGGTCTTGCCGCTGCCCGACGGTCCCAGAAGGCCGAAGAGCTGGCCATCGGGAAAATTGAGCGAGACATCGTCCAGCGCCTTGGCCGTGCCGTAGGCCAGCGACAGGTTCCTGACCCGGACTTCAGACATCAGCGCTCCCCACCGAATTTGAAGAACCGCGAGGCCAGCAGCATGACCGTCATGGACAGCACGATGATGATGGTCGAGATCGCATTGATCTCCGGCGTGAAGCCCTTGCGGATCGCGGTATAGATGACGACCGGCAGTGTTGAATCTCCGGGCTTGGCCAGGAAGTAGGACACCACGAACTGGTCGAAGGACACAGCAAAGGCAAAGAGTGCGCCGGCCACCACCCCGGGCGCGATCCAGGGCAGTGTGACGTCGCGCGTCACCACCCAGGCGCCTGCGCCGAGCGAGCGGGCTGCTTCTTCGAGTTGCGGATCGAAAGTCTGAAGCCTCGCCGTCACGACCACGATGACATAGGGCAGTGCAAGCGCCACATGGCCGAGGATGACGGCCGGCGTGCCGCGACCGATGCCGACCCAGAAGAAGAAGATCAGCATTGCGGTGCCGATGATGAGCCAGGGAATGGCGATCGGCGGAAACAGCAGCGCCTGGAGGATGCGCTTGCCCGGGAACTCGTAGCGGAACAGCGCCAGTGCGGCGGCCGTGCCGAGCGCTGTTGCAATCACCGTGGTGGCGAGCGCGATCCACAGGCTGCGCCAGGCGGAGGCGATGATCTCCTCATTGCCCGCGAGCTTGCGGTACCAGTCGAAGGTGAAGTTCAGCGGGAAGGCATAGAATGGCGATGCGTTGAAGGACATCAGCGCCATGACGAAGATCGGCGCATAGAGGAAGAACAGGACGAGGCCCACATAGACACGCCCCGTGTATCGCGCGACGGCGTTCCGCTCTCTCATCTGGCCCTCTTCAGAATGGGGCTCGCGGCGGCAAGGATCACCAGCACCACGGCGAGCAGGACGAAGGAGAGTGCCGCACCGAGCGGCCAGTTGAAGACGGCGACGAACTGATCCTCGATCAATGTGCCATAGAAGATGCCATGCTTGCCGCCGAGGATGCGCGGTTCCATGAAGGAGCCCGCGACAGGAACGAAGATCAGTACCGCACCGGCCGCGAGACCCGGCAGCGAGAGCGGCAGGATCAGCCGGAACAGGATGGTGCGGAACGGTGCGCCCAGCGAGCGCGCGGCCTCCAGAATGCTCTCGTCGATGGCCTGGAGCGCGAGATAGGAGGTGAGAATGACATAGGGAAGATAGGAGTGGACGAGGCCTATCACCACCGCGGCATAGGTGAACATCAGATTGACGGAGATGAAGGGAAAGACAGCACCCAGCGTATTGTCGATGATGCCGTTGCCGCGCAGCACGATGGCCCAGGAGAAGATGCGCACCAGGCTGTTGCTCCAGAACGGCAGGATGATGAGCAGGAACAGCGCCTCGCGCGACCTGCCCTTCACATGCCGCGCCAGCACATAGGCGCAAGGGTAGCCGATCAGCACGCAGCAGAGGGTGACGATGGCTGCGAGAATCAGCGAGCGGCCGAGCAGGTCCGGATAAATCGTGCGCGAGAGGAACTCGGCATAATTCGCTCCCGTCACGTGCCAGTCATCGGTGGTGAAGGGTGCCGCGGACAGAAAGCTGAAGAACAGCATGGCTGACAGCGGCAGGAACACCGCCACCGTCAGCCACAAATAGGCGGGCGCCAGAAGAACTCCGGCGCCCAGCGTGTCATTGCAGGTTGTGGCTCTCGCCAAGTGGATCGCCCTACTGCGACGTCTTCACATCCTGCCAGAGCTCAGTGTAAGCCTTGCGGGTTTCATCCGGCAGGGGCTTCATGAACTTGACGCGCGCGACCACCGCCGGGTCGGCGAATGCCTTCTTGTTGAAATCCGTGTCGGGCAGCGCCGCATTGGCCTTGGCATTGGCCGAACTCGGCGCACCCTTGGCGGCCCACTGCACGTAGAACGCCGGGTCGATCATCCAGTTGATGTAGGCGCGCGCGGCATCCTGGTTCTTGGAGGCCGCCGGAATGGCGAGGCTGTCGAGCCAGCCCACCGCACCTTCCTCCGGCACGACGAAGGCCACGGGCAGGCCGCTGCTGAGGGAACGCCCCGCACCACCCGACCAGAAGGTCGAGATGGTGAAGTCACCTGCCGAGAAGAACTGGTTCCAGTCATTCTCAGACGCCCAGAACGTCTTGACCTGCGGCATCAGCGCCTTGAGCTTGCCCTTCACCGCCTCGAGGTCCTTGATGTCGTTCATGTCCTGCCCGAGGGCAAGTGCGGCGAACTGGACAGCCTCGACGCCATCATCACGGATCGAGACCTTGCCAGCATATTGCGGGTCCCACAGCACGCCGAGCGAAGTCGGAAGGGGGTTCACCTCTTTCGAATTGACGGCAAGCGCGGTGACGCCCCAGGTCCAGGCCACGCCATAGACTTCGCCACCGGGAACGAGGTCCAGGTTCTGCCCGAGATTGGGTGCGAGATCCGTGAAATTCGGCATGTCCGCCGTGTCGATCTTGGCTATCAGTCCCTCGGCCTTGGCCTGGCCAGTGAAAACGGAATTGATCAGCACCACGTCATAGGCGCCGGGATTGGTGCGGAGCTTAGTCAGCATCTCCTGCTCGGAGGTGAAGTACTCATGCACCACCTTGACACCGGTCTTCTTTTCGAAGGCTTCCGTGGCGAAGGCCTCATCGGTGCCATAGCCCTGCCAGTTGAGCACGCGGATTTCGCCCGCCGCCGAAGCCATGCTTGCCGTGCCTGCCAGCAGGGCCGCACTGAACGCGCCGAGCATCACTCGCCTGTTGATCCTGTTCATGCACTATCCTCCTCCGTGGTGGGCGGCATTGACGCCCGGTTGACCCCGTTCCTGGTTCCCCGGCGTGGCGATCTCGATGCCACGCGCTGCGAGGAACCCCCGGGTTTCGCTGAAATCCGGCGCAGTGGCCGGACCAAATCGTGTTGTCGAAATGGCTGCGGATGCATTGGCGATCATTGCGGCATCGCCAGCACCGTAACCCAGAATGATAGCGGCGATGAAGCAGCCGTCATGCGTGTCGCCCGCACCATTGGTATCGATGGCCTCGACCTCGAAACCCGGGACATGCCGCACGCTGCCTCCTTGGGCAAGCCAGCACCCTTGGCGGCCGACCCGCACCAGCGCGCCCTCACGGCCGGAGGACAGTTGCGCGGCCGCCTTTGCCGCATCCGTCTCTCCGGTGAGCACCTGGGCCTCCGCCGAATTGGCGCTCACCCAGTCGGCACGCCGCATTGCCTCATCGAGCGTGGCGCGCGGAATCTCGCCAACGACCGGGCCCGGATCGAAAACGATGAGCGGTGGCCGCGCCAGTGTCTTGAACCACGCAAGAAAGGCGGCCGCACTCCTTGGCTTGTAGAGCGAATAGCCCGTCAGCAGCGCATAGTCATGGGATGGTGCCGAGAGCGAGGCGAGGTGCGGCAGATCGATTTCGCGTTCCGCGCCATGATAGGTGATGAAGCTGCGCTCACCCATGCGGTCCACGATCACCACACAGCTACCCTGGTCCGTCGCCGCACGCCGTGCGCCTGCAAGGGCGATTCCTTCCGCATGCAGGGCGTCCGCCACGATCTGGGCCAGGGGGCCCTGCCCCAGCATGCCGCCATAGGTGACGGGCACGCCCATGCGCCGGGCCGCCGCCATGGCGTTGAAGCCTCCCCCCGCCGTCATTACGAATTCGGAAGTTTCCACTTCTTCACCCGGCGCAGGCAGATGGTCAACGCGCTGGACAAGATCCACCACCATACCCGAGAGCTGAAGCAGGCCGCCCCTCATGCCGCGCCCCCACTCCTGATCGCGCGAATGGCAAGAAGCCCGCTCACCACGGGCTCGATGTCGAGGCTGTTCACCTCCTGGACCAGCTTCCACATGGCCGGAGGGATTGCGCTGATCCCCGAGATGGCGCCTGCCATGCCGCAGGCTATTGCGCCGATCGTATCGGTGTCATCGCCGATGTTGGCGCTGAAGAGTGCTGCGGCCCATGGGTCTGCATCCGCCAGTTTCAGGATGGCGAAGGCCATGGGAACGGATTGCAGCGCGGAGACGCTGTTTCCAACCTGCTGCGCAATCTCTAGGGCTGCATCGCGGCCGCGGCGACCCTCCGCTGGCGCCAGGGCTTCGGCGATGCGCGCGCTGATCGATCCATTCACCGGAGGCTCGCCGCGCCGCTCGCCTTCCGCCGCCGCAGCGAGTGCGATCTTGAGAACATCCGCGCGGCCCGCACCTTCGATGCCCGCGCTGACTGCCGCTGCCACGGCCGAGGCCGCGCCGATCGCTTCGGACGTCGCATGCGTCAGCCTACAGCTGTCCTCCACCGCATCGACGAGGGATGAGAGCGGGGCAGCCGGTGTGGCGATCGCCACGGGCACGATCCGCATCGCTGCGCCATTGGTGGTGCCGGAACGGCCTGCCTCGCTCGCGGGTACGCCGGCCTTCAGCGCCGCGATGGCGCGCTTGGTGGAAGGTCCCAATAGGTCATTGACGCCGCGGGCGTGGGTCTCGCTTTCCCATGCGAGAAGCTCATCGGCCCAAGCTTGCTGGTCCATCCTGCCGCCGCGGGCGATCAGGTGACGGGCCAGGAGAAGGCTCTGCTCGGTATCGTCGGTGATGGTCCCAGCCTTGAGCCCCGCACTGACCGGCTGATCGGGCGATGCATCGCGGAAGCCCTGGATCGGTCCATAGAGGCGGGCGATGTCATCGGTCGAAAGGGTCTGCGTGGGCATCCCCATGGCATCGCCCACCGCCACACCCGCCAGCGCGCCAAGGGCTCGTTGCCGGAGGGCCAGGTCCTGCATCAGAAGGCCAGATGAAGCGCGAAGTGGCGCGGATCGAGAAGGCTCACGACATATTCGATGACGTCTCCGCCAGCTGCCCGCACGAGCCTCCGGGTGCGCATGAAGGGTGTGCCGATCTTCGCGCCCGCCAGGCCGGCATCAGCGGGGCTGAGGCACTCGACTTCGGCCCATTCCTCGCCACTCTCGGCCTTGAGTCCTGCGGCAGAGAGGGTGGCCGACAGGGACCCGTTGAGAAGGCCTTCGGCAAGGATCCCCTCAAGCGACGGCCTCAGCGGAACCCTGCTGCGCTCAATCGAGATGACGCGCCCGGAGCGGCCTATCGCACGCACACGGTCGATGGCAATGAACTCCGCCTCCACCAGCCCCAGGATCGCCGCGAGTTCGGGATCGGTGACCCGTGCAAGACGGAGCAAGCGCACATCCACGCTCTCCTCTTGAGTTGACAGCGCGCGTGTCCAGCCCCGTGCATCATCGATGGTCTTGCCATTGAAGGTGACGAAGGATCCGATGCCGACCCGCGTCTTGATCAGCCCCTTGTCCGCCAGGACTTCGAGCCCCTTGCGCACCGTACTCCGGCTGACTTCGAAGCGGCGGACCAGAGCCACCTCGCTTTCGAGCTGATCGCCGTAGCCAAGCTTTCCCGACCGGATGTCACGCTCGAGACTGAGAGCGACGCGTTCCGTCTTGGCGAGTGCGGAGTGCAGCTTCGGTTGTGCCATCCAGAATTGATATCAAACCTGTCTGAACCTGTCTATTCCCGAACGCTCGTCAATCCGTTCGGGGGTGCGGACTATTCAACCTTGCCCTCGCGTTGCGCTACCCAGCAAACGGATCGGATTGCGCCATCTTCGTCACCGGCTTCAATCCTTTCGGGAAGAAGCAGGATGTAGACGCCAACGAAGCCGCTCATACGCGCCTCATGCCTGCGGCGCGATGTTGCGCAAATAGAAATCCCTGAGCGCAACTGAGCTCAACAAGAGAACGGTGAAACGCTGTTGACGACAGCACAGCATGGTTATTGCGGTGAACCGTTTGTGAGGGGTCGAGCCCATTGACTGCTCAGATTCGATCCCGGACCCTCTCGCGTGCCGCTTGTCGGTGTAAAAGTACGGCGGCAACGATCTCAAAATTCTCACTTATTTCATACACTTATCGTCGCCGTACTTTTTCCGGGCAGTCAGGAGCTTTGGAGAATACGAGGCCGAGAGAGACGAAATCTGGCCTCCCAGCCATTCCGGCAGTCAGGAGCTTTTCGCGAAGAAGCCGGCAAATACTGGGTATTTTTGCCGCTGGATTTGGGCGAGAGAGATTTGCCCGAGGGCCGAATGGCGGAGTATAGACTCAAACGGTCTTGATGTTCCCGCTGGACCTCCTCAACAACCCACCGGCAGGCCAGCCACACTGCCGGAAGGTCTGGACCCTCATAAAGTCATTGCCACCCGGCGCCCCTTTTTCCCAAACCTGCATAGCTTGGGCACCAATCCGCCAAGCAGAGAATGGGCTTACTTTGGCCTTGGGGCCCGGTCAGACCGTTGTTTCATAGACGCTCTTGAAACATGATGTCAAGAACACCATATTGCTTTCATTGAAAGCATGAGGATGCAATGGCAACGCTGACTGTCAGGAATCTGCCCGAGGAGGTACATCGCGCGCTGCGCGTGCGGGCTGCAATGCACGGCCGCAGCACCGAGGCCGAGGTGCGTGACATACTGGAAGCAACCGTTCGCCCGCCCGACAGACTGCGCATGGGCATCGCCTTGGCAGAACTCGGCCGCCGCGCCGGACTGACCTCTGGGGACCTTGCCGCCATCGAGCAGATACGGGACAAAAAGGCTGCCGAACCCTTGGACCTTGAATGATCCTTCTGGACACCAACGTCATCTCCGAGGCGATGAAGGCTGAGGCCGATCCTACCGTCCGAACGTGGCTGGACCAGCAGGCTGCCGAAACGCTTT
>CAIYXE010000732.1 GCA_903930095.1 uncultured Hyphomicrobiales bacterium | reverse complement strand
TTACCTGGTTGAGACGCTCCGCGGCTTCGGCGAGGTGTCGAACGCCGCCCTGCTCTTCATGCATCCGCAGGACGGGCTGCGGAGCGTCAACGAGGCTGATCAGATCGCCTGTTTCGAATATGCCGCCAGCAAGACGTCGAATGCGCTGCGCCGCTTCATCCGCGGCGTCAGGCCGGGCATGAGCGAGTTCGAGGCCTGCCGCAACATGGCCCTCGACGGCTCCATGCAATCGGTCCACGTCAACATGAGCTCGGGTTCACGCGCGCCCCTTGGCCTGTGCAGCCCGTCGAGCCGCATCATCAACAAGGGCGATCCGATCGTCGTCGGCCACGGCCTCATGGGCGCGCTCAACTGCCGCGCGGGCTTCATGGTCGACACCGCGGCCGATCTTCCGCCCGCCATTCAGGATTATGTCGAGCGCCTGGTCGCGCCCTATTTCGAGGCCGCCGCCCTCTGGTATGAAACGGTGGGGATCGGCGTCACGGGCGGCGAGGTGCATGATGCCGTCATGTCCCGCGTGGGCGATCCGTTCTTCGGCGTCAGCCTCAATCCCGGACATCTCATCCATCTCGATGAATGGGTGCATTCGCCGGTCCGCAAAGGCAGCAGCCTCACGCTGTGCTCCGGCATGGCGCTGCAATGTGACATCATCCCCGCCACCGGCACGGCCTATTTCACCACCAATATCGAGGACGGCATCGCCCTTGCCGACAAGACGCTGAGGGATGACATTGCCCAGCGGCACCCTGAAAGCTGGGGCCGTATCACCCGCCGCCGCGCCTTCATGAAGGACCAGCTGGGCATCCGCCTCAAGCCGGAGGTGCTGCCCCTCAGCAACATCGCAGGCTGGCTGCCGCCCTTTTGGATGGCGCCGGGAAAAGCGATGGCGATGCGGTAACTCTCTTTCCCCCTCGCCCCCTCCGGGGGAGAGGGAGGGGTGAGGGGGTCGCTTCCACGAGTCCAAACGGCAACCATCAAATGCCGGGACTCAACATCTAAGCCGCCTCCGCCCGTCTGCTCGCCACCACCTGGTCCGCGGGCCGTCCCGTCAGTTCCGCCATGTGGTCCAGCGCATAGGTGAAGGTTCCGACCCCCGCCGTGGCCGAACGCAGCTCGATGATGAGCGAGGCCATCTCGGATTCGGGCATGTGCGCCTTCACCGTGTCCCAGCCGGGCCAGCCGTCCCGCCCGTCAAAGCCCAGAAGCTGGCCGCGGTGGCCCGTCACGATCTGGTTGACGCGCGAGGTGGCCTCGCTTGGAACATGGATCTCGACGGCCACGATGGGCTCCAGCAGCACGGGGCTGCATTGCGGCATGCCCTCCACCATGGCGATGCGCGCCGCCGTCTTGAACGCCATCTCGGAACTGTCGACGTCATGGTAGGAGCCGTCCGACAAGTTCACCTGGAAGTCCACCACGGCAAAGCCCAGCGGCCCGTGCCCCATCCATTCGCGGATGCCCTGCTCGACGGCGGGAATATACTGCTTCGGCACCACGCCGCCGGTGATCGTGTCGGAGAACACGAAGCCCGATCCGCGCGGCAGCGGCGAGATCTCCACCACCACGTCGCCATACTGGCCATGCCCGCCGGACTGCTTCTTGTGCCGCCCCCTCACCTGCACGGGCTTGCGGATCGTCTCCTGGTAGGCGATGCGCCGCGGCCGTGAACGCGCATGCACACCGAACTTCGCCAGGAGCTTCTCCAGCGCCACGCGCAAGTGCATCTCACCCTGCCCCCACAGCACCATCTCATGCGTATCGTGATTGTGCGCGAGGGACAGCGAGGGGTCTTCCTCCACCAGCTTGGCGATGGCGCTCGTCAGCTTCACCTCGTCCTTGCGGTCCGCCACCGAGATCGCCAGACCGTAGACGCCGGGTGCCACGGTGAGCTTCGCCAGTTGCCGCGCGGGTCCCTTGCTGGACGAGAGGGTCTCGCCCGTCCGCGCGGCTTCAAGCCGGCCCAGCGCCACGGTGTCACCCACTGAAGCCTTGGCCAGCTTGTTGGGTGTCACACCCATCAGGCTGAAGACGCCCGCCACGCGGCTGTCTTCTCCCGTTGCGTCCTGCAGCACCGTACCATCCACCACCTCGCCCGAGAGCACGCGCGAGAGTGACAGCTTGCCGCCATGCGCGGTGTGGAATGTCTTCAGCACCTGCACCGTCGTGCCGTTGCCGGCAAAGCCCAGCCGCTTCGCCGTCCCGGCGATGCCCGGTGCTTCATGCCGCAGCGCCTTCAGCAGGCGCTCGATGCCCGTGCCATGCTCAGCGGAGCCGAACAGCACGGGCGTGATGAAGCCCTCCGCCAGCTCGCGCGCGAGGTCGGCGAACACCCGGTCGCGCGGCGGCTCCATGTCGGAGAGCAGTTGCTCCATCAGCTCGTCGTCATGGTCGGCGAGCTTTTCCAGCATGGCGAAGCGCTGCGACTTCTCGAGGTCCGCCATGTCCTGCGGCATGTCGATGAGCCTGCTCTCCAGATGCTCCTGGTAGATGAAGGCGCGCTCCAGCGCCAGGTCCACGAAGCCCGTCACGATCGAGCCCTTCATGATCGGCAATTGCCTGAGGATCAGCGGCTTCGATGACGCAGGCTGTAGCCAGGAGAGCACGTCGCGCGGCGATGAATCCGTCTTGTCCACCTTGTTGATGAACAGGATGCGCGGCAGCCCGATCTCGTCCAGCTGCTTGAGGATCAGCTGCAGGGCGGCGGACTTCTTGTCATCCGCCTCGCAGACGACCACGGCCACGTCAGCGCCCAGCAGGGCCGCGCGCTGCTCCTGCGCGAATTCGATGGAGCCGGGGCAGTCGAGGAATGTGTAGCTGTCGCCCAGGTATTTCGTGGTGGCGGCGTTGAGCTCGACGCTCATGCCGTGTTCGCGCGCTTCCGGCGCTGCGTCGCCCACGGTTGATTTTTCGGACACCTTGCCCTGGCGCGGGATGGCGCCGGTCTGGAACAAGATCGCTTCGAGGAGTGTGGTCTTGCCGCTGAGATAGGGGCCCACGAGTGCCACGCACCGCGCGCCCTGGGGTCTTCTGCCGTTTGCTTGATCCATGGAAGTCGCTCCCTTTGACTGCTCAATCGCGCGTCGAAGGACCGCCCTTCTTGGAACGTGGTCACCACGCCGGGGCGGTTCCACGGGAACAAGACTGAACCCGATCACCGGGCCCGGCAAGCGAATTCGAAAAATGCAAAGGCCCGGCACGTGGCCGGGCCTTCACTGCAAATCGTGTTGCCGGTTTACTTCGCCCGCTTCAGGCGCAGGCTGGCGACGCCCGCGGCCAGGTTCAGGCCGGTCTGCGCCTGCACGCTCAGCGGCTGCAGGGCGATCGACTTGTCGGAACCGCCGACCAGCACATTGGCGCCGAGGCCCACTGCAACAGTCGCCTCTGCGGAAGCGCCGGCATAGTGGCCAGCAAGCGCACCCGCCTTGAGCTTGCCCGGCGCGAACACGGCCCAGGCCATCACACCCTGTGTGGTAACACCGATGTCGAGGCCGAACCTTCCGATCGATCCCGTGTAGCGCTCACGCTTGCCCACGGTGCCCTCGAAGGTGCAATCCACCGCCTTGGAGGAACCAATGATCATGCCGACGCCTCCGGCGACGTCGCAGGTCAATACGCCGATCTTGACGCCCTTGCTGGCGGCAAGGGTGGGCGACGCGGCGAGGCCCAGGGCGATCAGCGCGGCAAAGACGGTCTTCTTCATAAGGGTCGGTCTCCTGTTAACAGTCATGCTTGAGGCCCGAATTGTGTCACCAATTGGACTCGATGCGCACGCTTACTTCATACCTGCTTCGCCCGCAACCCGGGGCTGCTATCTTCGACGTCTCAGCGTTAATCCACGTACTCGAGCTTGAAGGTGGCAAGCCCGGCGGCAATATTGACGCCAGCCTGACCCTCGATGCTCACCGGCTGCAGCGCGATCGTGCTCTGCGATCCGCCGACCAGCACGTTGGCGCCGAGGCCAACCGCGAAGGCTGCATCAGCCGTGGCGCCCGCATAGGTTCCCGCGAGGGCGCCCCGGTTGACCTTGCCCGGCGCGAAGACCGCCCATGACATGACGGCTCCGGCCGTCACACCGATGTCGATGCCGACCTGGGTGATGCGGCCCTTGTAGTTTTCCAGGCCATTCGGCCCCTGAAAATTGCAGATCGCAGATTCGGTGCCGCCGAGGATGAGGCCGACGCTGCCCGATACGTCGCAAACGAGCATGCCGAGCTTGACGCCGTTATCGGCCTTGGCCGGCACGGCAAGAAGTCCAATGGCCAAAAGGGATGCCGCAAGTGTTTTCACGATCGCGTCCTTTCAGATCAAGATTGCGCCCAATGGCGCCTTACTGTGCTCCTGCCAGAAAGTCCGGCTTGCCCAATTCGACGCCATTGTGACGTAAGATTGCATAGGCCATGCTCACGTGGAAGTAGAAATTTGGCTTAACCCAGGTCTCGAGATAGGCTTCCCCTTTGAAGTTCAGCTCGCGTCCGCCGACTTTCAGAACGATCTCGCGGGTTTCCGCTCCGTCAAACTGCGTCTTGTCCAGGCTCTTCAGGAAATCGATGGTCTTGGCGATCCGCGCCTGCAATTCCTCGAAAGTCTTTTCCTCATCCGGGAAGCTCGGCACCGCCACGCCAGCCAGCCGCGCGCCCGCCCCCTTTGCGGTATCGGTGGCGATCTGCACCTGCCGCGTCAGCGTGAACATGTCAGCGTAGAGCCGCTGTGACAGCATCACTGCGGGGTCGATCTTCTTCGCCGCGCAATGCGCCTCTCCCTTCTTCATGATGGCGGAGAGCGAGCCGAGGAAGTGGATGAGAACGGGTACCGTCGCGTCGAAAATATTCACTGTCTTGTCCTTTTCAGCGGAGATTGCCGCAGAAGCGCTGAACACGCCTGCAGGCGTCCTCCAGCACATCCGTGGCGGTTGCGTAGGAAATACGGAAGAACGGCGACATGCCGAAGGCTGCGCCATGGACGGCTGCCACACCTTCCGCCGCCAGAAGCTCGGTCACGAAGTCCTCGTCGGTGCGGATGACATTGCCCGAAGGTGCAGTCTTTCCGATGCAGCCGAGGCAGGAGGGATAGACGTAGAAGGCGCCTTCCGGCACCGGGCAGGAAATGCCCTTGGCCTGGTTCAGCATGGACACCACGAGGTCGCGGCGCACCTTGAACACCTTGTTGTTCTCGCCGATGAAGTCCTGCGGCCCGTTCAGCGCCTCGACCGCCGCCCACTGCGCGATCGAGGACGGGTTCGAGGTCGATTGCGACTGCAGCTTCGCCATCGCCTTGATCAGCTGCTCCGGCCCCGCGCCATAACCGATGCGCCAGCCCGTCATGCAATAGGACTTGGACACGCCATTCATGGTCAGCGTGCGGTCATAAAGCTTCGGCTCCACCTGTGCGGGCGTGGTGAACTCGAACGCGTCATAAACGAGATGCTCATACATGTCGTCGGAGAGCACCCACACATGAGGGTGCCTCACCAGCACATCGGTGAGCGCCTTCAATTCGGCGCGCGAATAGGCAGCACCTGACGGGTTGGACGGCGAGTTGAGGATCAGCCACTTGGTCTTGGAGCTAATCGCCTTCTCGAGATCCGCCGCCTGCAGCTTGAAGCCGTTCTCGAGCTTTCCTTCCACGAACACCGGCGTGCCGCCCGCGAGCATGACAATGTCGGGATAGCTCACCCAGTAAGGCGCCGGCACGATCACCTCGTCGCCGGGGTTGACTGTCGCCATCAGCGCGTTGAACAGCACCTGCTTGCCACCGGTACCGACGGTGACCTGCGAGGGCTTGTAGTCCAGCCCGTTCTCGCGCTTGAACTTGTCGGCGATCGCCTTCTTCAGTTCAGGAATGCCGTCGACGGCGGTGTACTTGGTCTTGCCCGCCTGAATGGCCTTGATCGCCGCATCCTTGATGTTCTGCGGCGTGTCGAAGTCAGGCTCGCCCGCCGCCAGCCCGATCACGTCGCGGCCCTCTGCCTTCAGTGTCATCGCCTTGGTCGAAATGGCGATGGTGGCAGACGGCTGGATGCGGTTGAGCGAGTCGGAAATGAAGCCCATGGCGATAACCTTTCGGGTTTTCGGGCTGAATAGGGTGAAGCGCCGTCCGGGGCAAGCCTCAATCCGCCGCATCTTGCGGGGGTCTCGATTGCGCTAAACAAGGGGGTATGAGCGATCTTCCCTTTCTTGTGGCGGGCGGCGGCATCGGCGGGCTCGCCGCCGCGCTGGGCCTTGCGGGCAACGGCCGGCCGGTGCGCCTGTTCGAGCAGGCCCCGGCCTTCGAGGAGGTCGGCGCAGGTCTGCAGATGTCGCCCAATGGCGTCAGGGCGTTGCGCGCACTCGGGGCGTGGGAGGCGGTGGCGCCCTCCTGCGTCATCCCCTCGGAGATCCATATGCGTGACGGGCGCTCGGGCGCCCTGCTCCAGCGCATCCGCCTCGGCAAGGGCTTCGAGGAGCGCTTCGGCGCGCCC
>CAIYXE010000731.1 GCA_903930095.1 uncultured Hyphomicrobiales bacterium | reverse complement strand
GTGAAGATCCACTGATCCTCGGCGTGGTTGATGATGTAGGTGAGCTGGTCGGCGAAGAGCCGCGGGTTCAGCGTATGGACGATGGCGCCAAGCCCCATGACGCCATACCAGATTTCGAGGTGGCGCCAGGTGTTCCACGCCATGGTGGCGATGACGGAGCCCATCTTCAGGCCCAGCTTCCGCTCGCAGGCCGAGGCAAGTGCCCGGGCGCGGCGGCTGAGCGTGGCGTAGTCGGTGCGGTGGAGAGGGCCTTCGACGGTACGCGAGAGGATGGGTGTTCTGCCATGCCAGCGCGCCGCGTGATCCAGCACGCGGTGAACGAGCAACGGGAACTCCTGCATCAGGCCGCGCATGTGTTGTCTTGTTCTCCCCTTATGTCATTGGCCTACTCCCGCCTGTGGCGGGAGTAGGCAGGAAGCTTGTTTAACGGCAAAGCGCGGTTGCCGCCAGATGATGTCAGCCTCTGGGGTCAATCGGCGTGATGGCGCCGAGGCCCAGCACCTGTTCGATGAAGCGTGCGCCGGCGAGGAGCTTTGCCTCGCCCCGGCCGGGCGCCACCACCTGGAGGCCCACCGGAAGGTGGTTGCTGGTGAAACCGCAGGGAATGGAAATGGCGGGGCAACAGCAGAGCGTGATGGCGTGGACGATCATCAGCCAGTCGACATAGGACGCGAACTTAACCCCGTCGCATTCGGCCACATAGCGCTGCTCCACGGGGAAGGGTGGCACGATGGTGGCAGGGCAGAGGAGGAGATCATAGGTTTCAAAGAATGTGCGCATGCGGCGGAACATCTCGCCGCGCTGGGCCTCAGCCCGGGCGATCTCCGCGCCGGTGAGGCTCAGGCCCTTCTCGATGTTCCAGACGACTTCGGGCTTGAGCAGGTCGCGGTGCTTGTCAAGCAGCGGGCGCATGTTGGAATAGGCGAGTGCGCGCAGCGTCTGGGCGCAGTCGCGGGTTTCTTTCAGGTCCGGGTGGGCTTCCTCGACGATCACGCCCTCGGCCTCAAGCTTGGCCGCTGCCGCAAGTACAAGCTCTGCGACGGCGGGATCGACCGGTGGAAGGCCCAGATCGCGGGAGACGGCGACGCGCTTCGGCTTCCAGCCGGAGCGGGCGGCCTTCAGGTAGGAGGTGCCATCCGAAGGAAGCGACAGCGGGTCTGCGGCTTCCTCGCCCACCATGGCGTCGAAGAGGAGTGCCAGATCCTGCACGTTGCGCGCCATCGGGCCTTCCACCCCCAGGGTGGAGTCGATCTTGGAGAAGACCGTTGCCGCAACGCGGCCGGGCGAGGGGCGCATGCCGGCCACGCCGCAGAAGCTCGCCGGGTTGCGGAGCGAGCCGCCGAGGTCCGAACCATGGGCAACCCAGGCCATGCCGGTGGCAAGCGCCACGGCAGCCCCGCCCGAGGAGCCAGATGCGGACATTCGTGTGTTCCAGGGGTTCAGCGTGGCGCCGAACACCTCATTGAAGGTGTGGGCGCCCGCACCGAATTCGGGCGTGTTCGACATGGCGTAGATCACGCCGCCATTGCCCTCGAGATGGGTGACGAGGAGATCGGAGGTGTCCGCGATCCTGTCCTTGAAGATGGGCGAGCCTTGCGTGGAGCGCACGCCCGCGACATCCGCCAGGTCCTTGATGGGCACGGGGAGGCCGGCCAGAAGCCCGCGTTCCGCCAAGGGTTTCGCCATGATCTGCCGGGCATGGCTGCGGGCACGCTCGAAGCAGCGGGTGGGGAGCGCGTTGACCTTTCCGTCAACCCCGGCCACCCTGTTTTCCAGTGCGTCCAGGCAATCAAGCGGGGTGATGTCACCGCTTCTCAAGCCTTCCACGATGGCTGTGGCGGTCATCCGGATCAGGTCTGTCATGCAATTCCCCTTCTTGTTCGGGAATGAAATCCGTTTGCCGCAGCCCCGTCAACGGGCGTAAAAGGCCGCCCAGTCATACCTCAGGAGAGCATCATGAACGCATCTGTCACAGCAGCCCCAGGCATGAACAAGCAGTGGGTGGAACGCCGTGCCAAGGCCGTGTCCCGCGGCATCAGCGCGGGCGCACCGGTCATCGCGGCGCGCGCGGAGAATTCCGAGATCTGGGACATCGAGGGCAACCGCTATGTCGATTTCGGCGGCGGCATCGCGGTGGTCAACACCGGGCATCGCCATCCCCTCGTGATGAAGCGCGTCTATGAGCAGCTCGAGGCCTTCACACACACCTGCGCGATGGTGATGCCTTATGCGCCCTTCATTGAAGTGTGCGAGAAGCTCAATGCCGTGGCGCCGATCTCCGGCGAGAAGAAGTCGGCCCTCGTCACGACGGGTGCTGAAGCGGTCGAGAATGCGGTGAAATTCGCCCGCGCCTATACCGGCCGTTCCGACATCATCGCCTTCAACGGTGGCTTCCATGGCCGGACACTGCTGGGCATGACGCTGACCGGCAAGGTCGTTCCCTACAAGACGAAGTTCGGGCCCATGGCGCCGGGCGTGTGGCACGTGCCCTTCCCCGTGGCGCATAAGGGCGTCACCGTGGATGACACGATGCATGCCATCGAGTGGCTGTTCAAGGCGGACGTCGAGCCGTCTCGCGTTGCCGCCATCATCATCGAGCCCGTGCAGGGCGAGGGTGGCTTCTACATCGCGCCCAAGGAGCTGATGGTGAAGCTTCGCAAGCTGTGCGACGACCATGGCATTCTGCTGATTGCGGATGAAATCCAGTCGGGCTTCGGGCGCACGGGCAGGTTCTTCGCCATGGAGCATTATGGCGTGGAGCCGGACCTCATCACGTCAGCGAAGTCGCTGGCTGGCGGCTTCCCGCTCGCCGCCGTGGTGGGTCGCGCCAAGATCATGGATGCACCCGACCCGGGCGGCATCGGCGGCACTTATGCCGGAAACCCCGTGGCCTGTGCCGCGGCACTCGGCGTGTTCGATGCCTTCGAGCAGGAAGGCCTGCTGGAGAAGGCCGAGCGCCAGGGCCAGATCATCATGGAGCGCCTCACATCCATCAAGGCCAAGGGCCGTGGCATGCCGATGGGCGACGTGCGCGGCCTTGGCGCCATGTGCGCCTTCGAACTCGTGACGCAGCATGGCGGCACCGAGCCCGATGCGGGCGGTGCGAAGGCGCTGGCGGCCAAGTGCCTGGAGCGCGGGCTGTTGATCCTCACCTGTGGCGTCTATGCCGACACGGTGCGCATGCTGACGCCGCTGACGGCTTCGGAAATGGTGTTGAAGGAAGGGCTCGACATCCTGGAGAGCGCCATTCTCGGCAACTGAGCCTCCTTTCATGATCTTGTGATCGCCGGGCCTTGGCCCGGCGATCTTCATTTCGGGGGTGCGTTTCCCCAGATGATCAAAAATGGCCGGACTGTTCCGCTGCTGGCGCGCCACCCGCTGGCTCCGGCTGTTGCGGTTCTGACAGGGCAGGATCAGGCGGGCTCGTAGATGCCTTCGGTCTTTCGGAGTTTTCCCTGGGCCACCAGATGCTCGAGATGCGCCGTGGTTGAAAGTGCGGCGGCGCCGTGGAGGCGCGGGTCGATGCCGGCGTAGATCGCGGCGACGATCTCTCCCACGCTGCGTGCGCCCTGCGCCACGCGGGCGCGGATCGCCTCCTCCCGCATGCGGCGGTGCGCGAGGTAGCCGCGCACGAGCGGCAGCGGATCGCGCCGCGAGGGGCCGTGGCCGGGATGGTAGATCTGGTCGTTGCGGTCGAGCAGCTTGCGGAGCGAGGCGAAATACTGGCCCATGTCGCCGTCCGGCGGGGCGACGACGCTGGTGGCCCAGGCCATCACATGGTCGCCCGAGAACAGCGCCTGCTCCTCGCGCAGTGCGAAGCACATGTGGTTGGACATGTGGCCGGGGGTGAACAGCGCCGCCAGCGTCCAGCCGGGGCCGGTCACGGCGTCACCCTCCGCGAGCGTCACGTCCGGCGCGAAGCCGTGGTCGATCGAAGCGTCGAGGCGGAGGCCGGTTTCGCGTGCCGGGGCGACGGCTCCCTGGGCGCAGATCGTGGCCCCCGTCGCCTGCTTGAGCCGCAGCGCCAGGGGAGAATGGTCAGCATGGGAATGGGTGACCAGGATGTGCGTCACCGTCTCGCCCCTCAGGGCTGCAAGGAGGGCGGCGAAATGCAATTCGTCATCCGGGCCGGGATCGATCACCGCAACGCGGCCGCGGCCGACGATGAAGCTGGAGGTGCCCTTGAACGTGAAGGCGCCGGGATTGTTGACCACGATGCGGCGCACCTGGGGGGAGAGGGCGACCGCCTCGCCGGGGTTGACGTCGAAGTCGCGGTCGAAGGACAGGTCCGTCATGGGGGCCTCCATGAATGGCGGCGGCGCGGGGCCCCAGGGGCGCCCGCGCCGCATCCTAATGATTGGTCGGAGTGAGAGGATTCGAACCTCCGACCCCTGCGTCCCGAACGCAGTGCTCTACCAGGCTGAGCCACACTCCGACTTGAGGAGGGGGCTTATAGC
>CAIYXE010000730.1 GCA_903930095.1 uncultured Hyphomicrobiales bacterium | reverse complement strand
GGTGCAGGCGCACCGCCGCGTTATGTGGTGGGCACGGTCAACGCGGCGGAGTTCGTCGTCACCTGTGCTGTCGTTTCCGCCTTCGCGGCGACCATCCTGTTTGGCGTGTGGGCGGAAGCTCACGGCATCGGCGACCACCTGACGGCCATCGCCGGCCTTGTCATCGGCGGCCTGCCCGCCGCCTTCTTCGCCGGCTGGCTGCTGAAAGTGGCACCCCGCAAGCCCTTGATGATCGCCGTCGGCCTGCTCATCTGCGGCATCGCCAGCTGGGAGCTCTCGAAGGCCCTGTTCTAGTCCTGCTGCCCGCCGCGAATGAAGGCCTCCAGGGCGGCGAGATCATTGACCGTGACCGACTTGTAGTCCGCGGTAATCCACCCGGCCCTTGCAAACTTACGAAGTGCCTGGTTGACGCGGTCACGCGAGCAGTTGGCCATCTGGCCGATCATCGACTGGGAAAGCCGGATCGGCCACAAGGCGCCCTCCTGCCCAGACTGCCGGCAGACGGCGATGCGCGCCAGCACGGCGGCGATGCGCCTTTCGCCCGAAGGGATCAGAAGATCGCCGACGACCCGGATGGCCATGTTGAGAAAGCTTGCTTCACTGAGCCCTCCCAGGCGGCGGTAGAGTTCCGGGTTGCGCGCGCCGATGGCATTAAGGTCTGACAGGCTGACGAGGGCAATCCGGGTGGGCTCGACCGTCCGGAACGTCAGGTGCCGCCTGCCCCCGACAAAAAGCGGACCAAAGCCGAACCAGGAGCCGGGGCGCAGCACGTGGCAAAGCACCATCTCGCTGCCGCCTGAGGGCACCAGCGTACCGACCCCGCCATCGACGATGCCATAGATGCCGCCCGGCTCATCACCCACCATGAAGATCAACTCCCCGGCCTTCCACGCGGAAACGCGGGCCGAGGCGAGCAGCGCATCACACAGCCATTCCGGCTCGCCCGAAAGCCAGCCGGTGTTTTTCAGAAATTCCTTTGCTGCAATGTCACCCATTATCGCCGTTTTCACATCATTTTGCGCTGGAGACTGTCGTGTTTCCGACAACTTGTTATCTTCCCAATGATAATCACGACAAGGGCGACAACAGCATAACCGCAAGCCGGCGAAACTGACCGGACCGTGAGGGAGCGGGTTCGTGGGACGCAAGGGGATCAACTGCACATTGGGGGCGATAGCCCTTCCGCTGGCCCTGGTTGCAGCACCGGTGCCAGGCGGCGCTGCGGAAACATCCTTGTGGATGCAACCCTCGATCTTCGACACGCCGGGCGGCCTCAAGGAATCGCTACGGGATGCCGGAATCAATCTCGATGTCTGGGTGACAGAATTTGGCCAGGGCATCATTTCCGGCGACGGGGAAAAAGGTATCGAGTGGGGAGGCAAGGGCGACATTCTCGCCACCTTCGATGGCGAGCGGCTGGGGCTGTGGCAGGGCCTCAGCGTGTTCGTGCATCAGGAGGTGATCTGGGGCGAGGATGCCAACAACCGCGGCGACGGCTCGATCATCCCTGTGAACACTGCACTGGCCTTTCCGCGCCTCGGGGGGAGCGACCAGGAACTGTCGATCAGCGTGACCCAGGCCTTCGGGCCGCGCGCCTCGGTATCGGTTGGCAAGTTCAACATGCTGGACCCGGCCTCCCGCGTACCCATCATGGGCGGTGGCGGGCTGGACACCTTCATGAACACGGCTTTCGCAGCCCCCATCAGTGGCGTGACGCCGCCCTACATCGTCGGCGCCATGGCCACCTACAAGACTGACCCCGCCGTCTTCACCCTGATGGTCTATGACCCGCGCAACGCGCAGGATCCGGACGTGGTGCGGGACCCCTTCGCAGACGGCGTCACCACCAGCCTTTCCGTGACGATGCCCACCCGTGTGTTCGGCAGGCAGGGCTATTATGGCGCACGCGGCGTCTACAGCAGCAAGGACGGACTGGACCTTGCCGCCATTCCCGAACTGCTCCTGCCGCCGGAGTCGGCGGACGTGCAGGACAAGGACGGCTATTGGTACGGCAGCATCAGCGCGCAGCAATATCTCTGGCAGGATGCGGACAACCCGGGCGTGGGCTGGGGCGTGTTCGGGCAGCTGGCCTTGTCGGACGGCAATCCCAACCCGTTTTCATGGAGTGTGCTGGCGGGCATCGGCGGCACGGGCGGCCTGCCGGGCCGTGACCTTGACCGCTGGGGCATCGGCTACTTCCATTACGGCTTCAGCAACGACCTCAAGCAAGGGCTTGAGGAACTGAACATCGGCCTCAATGACGAGTCCGGCATAGAGGCCTTCTACAATCTGGCACTGGCGCCGTGGCTGCGCGTCAGCGCCGACCTGCAGTGGATCGATCCTGCCACGCCGGACAAAGAAAATGCGGTGATCGGCGCACTGCGGACACAGATCAAGTTTTGAACCACACCGAGATAGCAAAACAGGGGAGACAACGAGATGACGACATTCCCGATGAACCGCAGAACATTCCTTGCTGGCGTGGCCCTCTCCGCGCTGATGGCGCCAACGGCGGTCATGGCCGCGGATGAGGCCGACATCATCTATTCCGGCGGGACCATCATCACGCTCGATGATGGCAACCCGCGTGTCGAGGCCGTCGCCGTCAAGAACGGGCTGATCCTGGCCGCGGGCACTGCTGCCGATGTGATGGCTCACAAGGGCGCCAACACGAAGATGGCCGATCTCGGCGGACGCACCATGCTGCCGGGCTTCGTGGACAGCCACGGACACATGGTTGGCGGCGGGCTGCAGGCGCTCTCCGCCAACATGCTGCCGCCGCCCGATGGCCCCAACAACTCGGTCGCAGTTATCCAGCAGACCCTGCGCGACTGGGTGGCCAAGAACGAGGAGAACATCAAGAGGGCGAACCTCATCCTTGGCTTCGGCTATGACAATTCGCAGCTCGCCGAACTGCGCGCCCCGACGAAGGAAGAGCTGGACGCGGTCTCCAGCGACGTGCCCATCATGATCGTGCACCAGTCAAGCCATCTGGCGGTGCTGAATTCCAAGGCGCTGGAGCTTGTGGGATACACGGCGGAGACACCCGACCCCGCAGGCGGCGTGATCCAGCGCAAGGCTGGAAGCCAGGAGCCAAACGGCGTGCTGGAAGAAACGGCCTTCACCGCCACCCTGCCCCTGATTTTCCGCAACATCGGGCCCGTGGGGCTCAAGGCCTTCGCGGTTGCGGGCTCGGAATTGTGGACATCATTCGGCTATACCACGGTGCAAGAAGCGCGCTCCGTGCCGGGGATCGTCAAGGCCATGGTGGCGGCCGCCGAGGATGGTGGCTTCAAGGTCGACGTCGTCACCTATCCAGACCTTCTGGTGAACCGCGACTTCGTGAAGGAGAACGCCAGCCCCACCTACAAGAACCGCCTCCGCGTGGCCGGCGGCAAGCTGACGGTTGACGGCTCGCCCCAGGGTTTCACCGCGTGGCGTGACCGGCCCTACTCTGCACCCGTCGGCAATTATCCACCCGGCTATGCAGGCTACCCTGCAGCGACACCGGAACAGATCATGGAAAGCATCGCCTGGGCCTATGAGAATGATCTTCAGGTCATCACCCATGCGGGTGGCGAGCGCGCCGCCGACCTGCTGATCACCGCCGTTTCGACGGCGCAGGAGAAGCACGGCAGAAAGCCCCTGCGCCCGGTGCTGATCCACGGCCACTTCGAGCGCGAGGACCAGGTGGACAGCTTCGTCAGGCTCGGCGTCATTCCATCGCTGTTCCCCATGCACACTTTCTATTGGGGTGACTGGCACCGCGACCACACGGTAGGCCCGGGACTTGCCGACAACATCAACCCCACCGGCTGGTACCTGACGCGGGGCGCAATGTTCACCTCACACCATGATGCGCCGGTGGCCTTCCCCGACTCGATGCGCGTGCTCGATGCGACCGTAACGAGGCGCACGCGCACGGGCGACATTCTGGGGCCGAACCAGCGCGTGCCGGTCGATGCGGCGCTGAAGGCCATGTCGCTGTGGGCCGCGCACCAGATCTTCGAGGAAGACCGCAAGGGATCGATCGAGAAGGGCAAGCTCGCCGATTTCGTGATCCTGACGGC
>CAIYXE010000729.1 GCA_903930095.1 uncultured Hyphomicrobiales bacterium | reverse complement strand
GGGCAAGGACATCGGCATTCTGGGCGACCCGCGCCATGTGCGCGCCGAAGGCCTGGCGCACGTGCCGGAGGATCGCCAGCACCGCGGCCTCATCGGCTCCTTCGATGCGAGCGAGAACATCATCCTCGGCTGGCACCATGACGAGGCTTTGGGCCATGGCTTCCGCCTCGACCGCGAGAAGGTCATCGCCCGCGCCCGGGGCGAGATGGAGGAATTCGACGTGCGCCCGCCAGACCCGCTGCTGCGCGCGGCGAAATTCTCCGGCGGCAACCAGCAGAAGATGATCATCGCGCGCGAGATCAAGTCGAACCCGGATCTGCTCATTGTCGGCCAGCCGACGCGCGGCGTGGACATCGGGGCCATCGAATACATCCACAAGCGCATCATTCAATTGCGCGATGAAGGAAAGGCCGTGCTGCTCGTCTCCGTGGAGCTGGACGAGATCCGCTCCATGTCGGATCGCATCCTCGTCATGTTCGCGGGACGGATCATGGGCGAGCGCGGGCCAGGAGCGGATGAGCGCGAGCTTGGCCTCCTCATGGCCGGCGTCGCCAGGGATGCCGCATGATGATGAAGTCACGCGGCGAGCTTCCGTACTGGGTGGACGTAGGGCTAATCCCCGTGATCAACCTCACCGTGGCGCTGGTCGTCTCGGGCCTCGTGGTGTTGATCATCGGCGAGAATCCGCTCGAAGCCATGTGGATCATGCTCAAGGGCGCGGTCGGCTCGCTCAAGGGCTGGGGCTATCTCCTCTACTACGCCACCAACTTCGTGTTCACGGGGCTCGCTGTCGCGGTGGCCTTCCACGCCGGGCTCTTCAACATCGGTGGCGAAGGTCAGGCCTATATGGCGGGTGTGGGTGCTGCGGCCGTGGGCCTCGGCCTCGAGTTCCTGCCATGGCCGATTGTCATCCCGCTCGCCATCCTCGCCGCCATGGCGATGGGCGCTTTCTGGGCCTGGATCCCCGGCGTGCTGCAGGCCAAGCGCGGCAGCCACATCGTGATCACAACGATCATGTTCAATTTCATCGCGGCCAGCCTGATGGGTTATCTCATCAACTACTGGTTCCGCCCCGTAGGCAAGATGGCGGTGGAAAGCCGGGAGATCACCGGGGCCTACATCATGAGTGCGCGCGAGGTGGCACGCGAATTCTTCGGCGTGCGCATCGCATCCTCGCCGCTCAACTTCTCCGTCTTCCTCGCCATTCTCGCGGCTGTTGCCGTCTGGTACCTGCTTTGGCGCACGCGGCTGGGCTATGAGATCAGGGCGCTCGGCGCCAATCCGTCCGCTGCCGTCTACGCGGGCATCAAGCCGGACCGCATCATCATGATCGTCATGGCGATTTCGGGCGCGCTCGCGGGGCTGATGGCGGTCAATGAGATCCTGGGCGTGCAACACCGGCTCGTGCTCGGCTTCGTGGGCGGTGCGGGGTTTGTTGGAATCGCGGTGGCGCTCATGGGCCGCTCGCACCCCATCGGCATCGTGCTCTCCGCCATGCTCTTCGGGCTGCTCTACCAGGGCGGCTCGGAGCTCTCCTTCGCCAAGCCCGAAATCAACCGGGACATGGTGGTGGTGATCCAGGGTCTCGTCATCCTGTTCATGGGCGCACTCGAATATGCGTTCCGCCCATGGGTGGCGGCCCTCTTCTTCAGCGCGGAGGAGAAGTAATGGACCTCTACATCGAGCTCCTCGCCTCCACCATCCGCATGAGCGTGCCCTTGATTCTCGCCTGCCTCGCGGGCCTGTGGTCGGAGCGCGCTGGCATCGTCGACATCGGGCTTGAAGGCAAGATGCTGATCGCCGCCTTCGTCGCGGCCTCCGCCTCCGCCGTCTATGGCTCGGCGTGGATCGGGCTCATCCTCGCCATCGCCGCGTCCGTCAGCTTCGCGCTGGTCCACGGCTACGCTTCGATCAACCAGCGCGGCAATCAGGTGGTCTCAGGCGTTGCCATCAACATGCTGGCAGCGGGGCTGGCCGTGGTGCTGGGCAATGAGTGGTTCCGGGAGGGCGGCCGCACGCCGGCACTGCCGCCTGAGGGCCGCTTCCTGCCTTTCGAGTTCCCCAGCCTGCATGATATCCCCATCATCGGCCCGCTGGAGCGGATCTTCCTGTCGCACTCGATCCTCGCCTATGCGGCCTTCGCCCTCGTGCCGCTCACCGCCTGGGCTTTGTCGCGCACGCGCTTCGGCCTCAGGCTCAGGGCGGTGGGCGAGAACCCGCATGCAGTAGACACGGCAGGCATTTCGGTGGCGGGGCTTCGCTACCGCGCGGTGATCATCGCAGGCGTGTTGTGCGGCATTTCAGGCGCCTATATCTCGACCTCGCTGTCCTCCTCCTTCGTGCGTGACATGACGGCGGGCGGCGGCTTCATGGCGCTTGCCGCGCTGATCTTCGCCAACTGGCGCGCCTATCCGGCACTGGGCGCCTGCCTGCTCTTCGGCTTCTTGCAGGCGGTGGGGAATTTCACGCAAGGGGCATCCTTCGGCGGCGTTCAGATCCCCGTGCAGTTCATCAACATGCTGCCTTATGTCTTGACCGTCGTGCTGCTGGCGGGCTTTATCGGCAAATCCGTGCCGCCCAAGGCCTCCGGCATTCCCTACATAAAGGACCGCTGACATGCGCGACCTGATCGACGCGGCGATGAAGGCCCGCTTGCGGGCCCACGCGCCCTATTCCAATTTCCTCGTCGGTGCGGCGATGCGTGACGAGCACGGGCAGATCCACGGCGGTTGCAACATCGAGAATGCATCCTATCCGCAGGGCTGGTGTGCGGAACCTTCCGCCATCTCGGCGCTGATCATGGCAGGCGGCCGCCGCATCACCGAGGTCGCGGTGATGGGCAATGGCGCAACACTCTGCACGCCCTGCGGCGGCTGCCGCCAGAAGATCCGCGAATTCGCGGGACCTGAGGTGAAGATCCATTGCTGCACGGAAACGGGCGAGCTGATCCAGACCTTCACGCTGGAGGAATTGCTGCCCTTTTCCTTCGGCCCGGAGAACCTCGCATGAATGCGCTGGCGCAACACCTCGGCGGACGCGCGCCGAAGACGGCAATCATCCTCGGCTCCAGCCTCGGCGCGCTGGCGGAAGCGGTGGAAAACCCGCTCGTTATTCCGTATACGGATCTTCCGGGCTTTCCGGTGCCGAAGATTTCGGGCCATGCGGGTAAGCTCTTCGTGGGGAAGCTTGGCGGGCAGGAGGTGGCCGTGCTGGCGGGCCGCGCGCACCCTTATGAATCCGGCAACGCCGCCGTCATGCGTCCCGCGATCGAGACGCTCAAAGGAGTGGGGATCGAGACCCTGATCCTCACCAATGCGGCAGGTAGCCTCAAGCCGGACATGCGCCCGGGCTCCATCATGCTGATCGCCGACCACATCAATTATTCCGGCATGAACCCGCTCGTGGGCCAGCATGGTGACGAGAATTTCGTGCCCATGACCAATGCCTATGACCTCGCCCTGCGCCAGCGCTTCCATGCCGCCGCGAAGGCCGAAGGGATCGCGCTGCATGAGGGCGTCTATTGCTGGTACTCCGGTCCCTCCTTCGAGACTCCTGCCGAAATCCGCATGTTCCAGATCATCGGCGGCTCGGCGGTGGGCATGTCCACAGCACCGGAGACGATCCTCGCCCGCCGCTTCGGCCTCAAGGTGGCGGGCCTCTCCGTCATCACCAACCTTGCGGCGGGGATCGAGGGTGCGTCCCCCAGCCATGACGAGACGAAGCGTGAAGGCGCGAAGGCGGCGGAGAACATGAAGGCGCTCGTCACCCGCTTTCTCAAGGACGCCTGATATGCTGCCGCAGGAGGTCATCCGCAGGAAGCGCGATGGTTCATCGCTCACCACCGATGAGGTGAAGGACTTCATCACCGGCCTCACCTCCGGTGCCGTCTCCGAAGGCCAGGTCGCGGCCTTCGCCATGGCGGTCTTCTTCCGTGGCATGAGCCGGGAGGAGGCGGTGGGGCTGACGCTGGCCATGCGCGATTCCGGCACCGTGCTCGCATGGGACCTTCCCGGCCCCGTGGTGGACAAGCATTCCTCCGGCGGCATCGGCGACAATCTCTCTCTCATGCTGGGGCCGATGCTCGCCGCCTGCGGCTGCTACGTGCCGATGATTTCGG
>CAIYXE010000728.1 GCA_903930095.1 uncultured Hyphomicrobiales bacterium | reverse complement strand
CTCAAGGGTTGGCTGACGCACAATCCAGGGGCAGTCGTCACCCACACTGCCTGAGTTTCCTGTTGCGCGGCCGAGGGATCAGCGGGGCTGGCCTTTCCTTTGCATCGCTTCAAGGAGCGCCGCGCCCAGGCTTCCACCTTCCCGGGTTGCCGCTGGCTTTGAAGCACCCGTTGCTCCCGGTCTCTGCGCCTCGCGGGCACCGCTTGTGTGCTTCCGCGGCCGGCTGGCCTCCTGAACTGCCTCAGCACCATCCTTGCGCATCGTGAGGCTGATGCGGTTGCGCGGCATATCAACCTCGATGATGCGAACCCGCACGATATCGCCTGTCTTCACCACATCGTGCGGATCCTTGACAAACCGGTCAGCCAGCTGGCTCACCTGTACGAGCCCGTCTTGGTGGACACCGATGTCGACGAAAGCGCCGAACGCGGCGACGTTGGTGACTACGCCTTCGAGTAGCATGCCGGGCTTCAGGTCCTTCATGCTCTCGACGCCATCCGCAAAGGCCGCCGTCTTGAAATTTGGTCTCGGGTCCCTGCCCGGCTTCTCGAGTTCCCTCAGGATGTCCTCCACCGTCGGCAAGCCGAAGGCGTCGCTCACATAGTCGTGCGGTTTCAGGCTTCGGAGCATTGCCGTATCTCCCATCAGGCTGCGAATATCACGGCCGCACGCTTCCACGATCTTGCGTACAAGACCATAGGTCTCCGGATGGACAGCAGAGGTATCGAGCGGCTCATCGCCGTCCCGGATCCTCAGAAAGCCTGCAGCCTGCTGAAAGGCCTTGGGCCCGAGGCGCGACACATTCAACAGCTCTTTCCGGGAGCGGAACGCCCCGTTCGTATGCCTGTGCTCAACGATTGCCTCCGCGAGGCCAGGCCCGAGACCCGACACATGAGAGAGGAGAGGTGCTGAGGCCGTGTTCAGGTCAACGCCGACTGCATTGACCGCATCTTCAACCACCGCCTGCAGTGAGCGGCCCAGCCGATACTGATCCACGTCGTGCTGGTATTGCCCGACACCGATGGATTTGGGCTCGATCTTCACCAGCTCGGCAAGCGGGTCCTGCAGGCGGCGGGCAATCGACACGGCACCGCGCAGCGAAACATCGGTGTCAGGGAATTCCCGAGCTGCAAGTTCCGAGGCGGAATAGACGGATGCACCCGCCTCCGAGACGACGACCTTCGTCGGAGCCCTCACACCATTCGGAAGCAGTGCCAGTGTATCTGCGACGAATTTCTCCGTCTCCCGGCTTGCCGTGCCGTTTCCGATGGCAATCAGTTCAACGCCATGCCCGGTGATCAGCTGCAGCAGGGCGGCCTGAGCACCGCGAACATCGTTCTTCGGCGGAAAGGGATAGAGCGTCGCCGTGGCCAGAAGCTTGCCGGTCGCATCCACGACCGCTGCCTTGACGCCCGTCCGGATACCAGGATCGAGGCCGAGCGTCCGGCGCGAGCCGGCGGGGGCGGCAAGCAGAAGGTTCCGGAGATTGCGCGCGAAGACAGAAATCGCTTCATCATGTGCTCGCGCACGCAAATCACCGAGTAAGTCAAGCATCATGGTAAGCGATAGCTTCACCCGCCACGTCCACTTGGCAACGGCACGGAGCCAAGCATCGCCTGGATCGTTGCCGGTGATGCCAATGGCGCGGCCGACAATGCCAGCCGCCCGATCATCGCCTGTTTCCGGATCGGCTGCGATGTCGATGCTCACGATCTCCTCCTTCGAGGCCCGCAACATCGCAAGCGCCCGATGTGAAGGTACCGTGGCCCATGGCTCACGGTGGTCGAAATAATCAGAGAACTTGGCACCCTTCTCCTGCTGCCCGTCCACGACCTTCGAGATGATTAAGGCCTCATTCCTCATGAATGCCCGGAGTTCGCCGAGAAGCACGGCATTCTCGGCCAGACGCTCCATGAGTATGTCACGGGCACCATCAAGAGCGTCCTTGACCGTGCTTACCTGTTCACTGAGAAAACTTGATGCCAAAGTCTCCGGCTCCGTGGCACGGTTCGCCAAGATAAGGTCGATCAGTGGTTCGAGGCCGTTTTCCCGCGCGATCATGGCCTTGGTGCGACGCTTGGGCTTGTATGGCAGGTAGATGTCCTCAAGCTCCGCCTTCGTGCCGGCCGCTCCTATCGCGCGCTCCAGCTCGGGGGTGAGTTTTCCCTGCGACGCGATCGACTCCACGATTGCCTTGCGGCGGTCCTCGAGCTCCCGGAGATAAACCAGCCGTTCGGAAAGCTTGCGCAGTTGCGTGTCATCGAGACCGCCGGTCGCTTCCTTGCGGTAGCGCGCAATGAAGGGAACCGTTGCACCCTCATCAAGAAGTCCCACAGCGGCGGCAACCTGACGGGTCTGTGCGCCGATCTCAGCGCCAATGGCTTCGAAGATTCGTACAGAGGTGTCCAAGATCGATATCCGTTTCTTCATTCATGATTCTATCCCGATTGCTTCCCTGCCGGGTCCCTCCTCAAGGGTCAAGGCGCGAAGATTTCTGTGGATGATTCGGGGGCCGCTGGTGAAGGGCCGACCATACCGCACTTTTCCACACGACATTCTCACGCACGGATCCGCAGTGCACTTCTCTCTCCTGCGATCATCCTCTTTCATCGCTTGTTGACGGGTTCATCAATGTGAAGACCGACCCGGCCATGACCTATCAGTGGTATCCTGACCGGCCTCCACCCAGACCCCTTGTAAGCGTTGCCCGACTGTCGCACCCCGGCTTCCTGATCGCAATTGACCTGATGGCGGTGAGAGGCGGTTAAGGGTACACCGGTTTCGTTCATGTGCTTGATGCTTCATGGCCTCGGCCGGAGCGGCGCCGAAGCACTTGAAGTCCCGATCCATCGAGGCTTCCAACTTGCGCCCCCCCGGCAATCATCTCGCACGCCCGGGAATTGGCATCGATACGGGTAGTGACGATGTTCTCGTCAGTGCTGCCCGTGATTTCGATGGCCTGCAGCGCACCCCGCCCCCGCTGGTCCCCGGCTGTCCAGGCGGAGGAGGTCGAGCCCTTCTCGAGGTTGGCAGCGAGGATCGCCGCCATTTAGGCGCAATTGCCGGCGGCGCATGGAGACGCATATCAGCAAGAGAGGGAGCAGCCAGCACCCACCAGCCACCTGTGGGCGCTCGTAGCTACGCTACTGATCGAGCAACTGGTCGACCACCAGCGCTAGCTTCGCATCGATGACGTCTAGATAGGCGGTCCAGTCCCCGATATGCGTCAGTTCCGCCGCACCATCGGATATGCCGCGTAATCCGATGAGTGGCAGCTTGTGCCGCATGCAGGCCCTGGCGATTGAGAATGTCTCCATGTCCACCATGTCGCTGTCGATCGCGGCATAGGCTGCGCCGCTCACGATGTTTGCACCGGTAGAAAGCCGCTTGGCAGGAACATCCAGCAGAGGGGCTAGCAACTCCAGTTCAGCAGGCAAGTCCAAGAAAGGCGTAAGTCCTGGCGCAAAACCCAATGCGGAAGCATCCATATCACGGTAGCTGACACCCGACACTTGATAAACCTCGGCCTGTTGCAGCTTGGCCGAGCCTGCCGAGCCCAGGCTTACAACGATGTCGGGCATGCGATTATCTGCTGCGAGGCCAGCTAGCGCGGCGGAGGCAACAACCGCCGCCTCGACAGGCCCCACTCCGGTGAACAGCGGTTCGAACCGGCGGCGGAGTTCCGGTCCGTATTCAGCTTCGACCGCCATGATGAACAGAAAGCGCCGGTTCCCAACTTCAACGATCTTCATGAACTCTCCCACAGACGGGCTTGGCCCCGGTTTCACCTTGCCCGTTGCCAGAGGGCTTGGTGTCTTCGCTTATCTGGTTCCTTAACGTTTCTACAAGGACGGAGAGAACGGGACCGCGGGAATTCCGCCTTGGGCCGTTCAGCCGCCCGGTTGACGGCCTGCTCCGATGGTTCAGGACCGTCCACAGCGCAAGAAAAGTGGTTGCGGGCCGTGGCGCTACTCAGCTCAATCCGCATCTGGGTAACGCCCGTCCCCAAGAGGAAGCCCCACCTTCAAGTCAATGCCCCCTTCTGTTTTTCATTGCCAAGATCGCCGTGTGGACTGCGTCCCCAACTCCAAATATCATGACGCAAAGACAGCAAGTTATGGAGTGGAAACTGATGGCGGGGAATGAACGGCAGCTGGCGCGTGCAACCCTTTCGACCGATCCGCGCTTTCTGAGGGCCGGGGCGCTATTCACCCGTGAAATGGCCATCGCAGCCGGCCTGCCAGAGAGGGTGGCAGCCAATCTCGAACTTGCAGCCGAGGAAGCTGGCTTGCTCATCATCAATCAATCCTTCGAGGGCAAGCGAACCGGCACCTTTGACATTATCTGCGAGTATCATGACGGTCGCTTCATCGCCGCGTTCGAGGATCAGGGCTTGCCCTTCGAATGGGGCCGCGCGGCCCAGTCTGACACCTCACGCCACTCCGTCGCGCTGCTCAGCGGTTTCGCGGACGAATTGCGCATGATCAATCTCGGCCGGGACGGGAAACGCCTGGAGTTCGTGGTCCATCAGTCCAGCCCCTTCCTCGAGTCATCGTTCCGCGAGGCCGAGGGTGAAGACGACCCCGAGGCAGTCACCATTGCGCCACTCGATACCCCAATCGAGCTGAGGCCCACCATCCCTGAGCGTGACGGCATCGCCTTTGCCCGCTGCATGTACAAGGTCTATGGCTTCACTTATCCAGAAACCGTTTACTTTCCGGACCGGGTCCGAAGCCTCATTGAGCAGGGGCTGCTCATGTCCTTTGTGGCGGTCACCGCGGATGGTGAGGTGGTTGGGCATCAGGGCGTAAAAGTGGAATCTCCCATGGCGCGTGTCGCTAACATCTGCATGGGAGCCGTCGACCCCCGCTTTCGTGGCCGCCGGCTGTTCGAGCAGCTCAAGGATATGGCTGCCGACACGCTGCGCCAGAAGGGTTTGCTTGGCGTTCACAGCGAGGCCGTCACCTTGCATCCCTTCTCCCAGAAGGCTAACTTCAAGACTGGCGGTCGGGAGACCGGCATGTTGCTTTGCAACATTCCGCGCGGATTCTCGTTCAAGGATATCAAGGATAGCGATATCATTGGTGAAGATCGGCAAACAGCAGTTCTCTACTATAACGTGCTGAACCCTACCCTGCGGCGGAGCGTCCATCTGCCACCGCGCCATCGCCAGATGATCGAGCGCATCTACTCCTGGGTTGGCCTCGATCGCGACACGGCATCATCCGAGACCGGGGCCATTACAGCCTTGCCCGAAGCGGCCCGGATCAATGTGGACGTGTTACCTGCACAAGGCTCTGCGGTGATCAGAGTAGTTGAGCCGGGCCACAATCTCGCCAGTCTGCTGCGCGACCAGCGCGACGAGTTGAAGCTTGGCAGGATCGAAGTGATCTATCTCGACATTGCCTTGCACTGGCCTGCCACGCCCAATCTCGTGCAGCAGGCCGAGGAACTTGGCTTCTCCTTCTGTGGCATTTACCCTGAGAAGCACATTGATGGCGACCTTTTGCGTCTCCACTACCTAAACAACCTACGCATCGACCCCAGCCGGATCGTGACCATCAACGAGATGGGCAAGGACCTGCTGGACTATACTCTCGCTGAAACCAAACGCGTTCAGGCGCAGGCCTGACTTCGCCTGAGGTCTGCGACCTTCGTCATTGCGGAGAGGGAGTCGAGGTCGTGCTTGCGCAGACAATCCGAATGCAAGGCAAGTACAGACCCCTGGCTTGTTCAAATAGCGGACAGTCCCAGGCTTTGAACAGGCGGCATCCAGCTTCACACATGATGTCGGATTGCTGAACGAGCGGAGCGCAAGTCCGGGCCGCACCGCCTTCCACCTGAAGGTCCGGTCAGGCCGGCCCAAGGCGATCCCGCGGACCGGCATCCTCGCATGGGCCTCAGTTTGATTGCCCTCACCAAAGGCGTTCAGAACGGGCATAGCAGCCAGAATGGCATCGGTAACATCACGGGTCTGGCGCAAGGCGGAACAATGTTGGCTTGATCGTTCAGGAAGGCAACAATCACTCCCCCACTCGCAATCAGCTGGGCAACATTATTGCGCATGGCATCTTTCACCTCGGCAGGGGCTCGGATATCAACATCGACCAAATCGGTGGCAGCGAAACCACTACGGCCAGCGATATCGCAACGTCAGAAAACGTCACGGATCGCTTAGTGAGCCGCACCATGCCGCTGGCCTACCGCTCCCCCGACGTGCTGGAGCGGATGATTGTGGGGAGGGAGCCGCCAACCATATCCCTCGTGGAGTTCATTGATGCGACCTAACTGCGGTGGAAGGGACAGCCTGAGCGGGTATCTGCGGACTGAAAGCCGCCATTGCTATTCAATCAGCCCTGCTGAACAGGAAGAAACTTCGGCGTGACTTCTTCTTCTGATCCTTGCCCGCCTCCAGCTTTATCTTTCCCTGCTTCTGACTTACCTCCTTCGCAGCCGATTTCGGCTTCTTGCTGACCTGCTCTCCAAGCTGTGGTGGCTTTGCCCGCGTTTTCTGCGCGCCCGCG
>CAIYXE010000727.1 GCA_903930095.1 uncultured Hyphomicrobiales bacterium | reverse complement strand
GCAACATCGGCCACTTCGACAACGAGATCCAGGTCTCGGAACTCCGCAACTTCAAGTGGACGAACATCAAGCCGCAGGTGGACATGATCCACATGCCGTCAGGCGCCCGCGTCATCCTCCTGTCGCAGGGCAGGCTGGTGAACCTGGGCAACGCCACAGGTCACCCAAGCTTCGTGATGTCTGCCTCCTTCACCAATCAGACCCTGGCGCAGATCGAGCTGTTCACCGCCGCCGGGACCGGCAAGTACAGGAACGAGGTCTATGTGCTGCCCAAGCACCTCGATGAAAAGGTGGCGCGCCTGCACCTCGAGAAGCTGGGCGTCAAGCTCACCACGCTCAAGGATGACCAGGCGGCCTATATCGGCGTCACCGCCCAGGGCCCGTTCAAGCCGGAATATTACCGCTACTGAGATTGTTGCATTCCGGCGCACCGCGTCTTTGGCTATAGGGACAAGGGGCGGATGACGTGCTGATTCGTGCGGCATCCCGGCACTTTGACCGGAGAAGATATGGGCGCCGGCTTCGGCAACAGCTTGGCGGGCGATTGGGTCGCCCTCAGTGCGGTTCTGGCCGTTGCCGGCGCTTTCGCGTTTCTTCTGCTCGCCTTGCGCCGCAGGGCGCGCGAGGCGGCGTCCGCCCAGCGCCGCGTCGCCGAGCTTGAGACCCGCCTCGACGAGTCTGAATCGGCGCTTGCGGCCGAAGCGCACGTGATGCTGATCTGGCGCGGCCTTGACCATATGCCGGACCGTCTCGTGGGGTCGATGCATGGCGCAGCGAGCATGCCGTCAGCCCTGGGCGAGGTGGCCGACTTCCGCAAATGGCTTGACCGCGATTCAGCGAGCGCGCTGATCGACTGCCTGGACGTTCTCCGCCATGACGGCACACCCTTCAACATCGCCGTCAAGACGCTCGGCGACGAGCTTCTCGAGGCGGACGGGCGCACCGCGGGTGGCTTTGCCACGCTGCGCTTCCGGCCGCTGGCAGGTGACCGCCGCAACATCGCAGCACTTGCCCATGAGGCCCACAAGCTCGGACGGCAGGCGGAGCGGCTGGGCGCTGTTCTCGATGCGGCGCCGCTTCCCGTGTGGCTGCGCGGCAGTGATGGAAGGCTGGTCTGGGTGAACCGGGCCTATGCCGCTTCGGTCGAGGCGCCTGACGCGGACACCGTCGTCATCCTCGGAACCGAACTCGCCGGCCGCGCCGGCCTCGACCGCGCCGCGGCGAGTGCCGCCACGGGCTGCATGGGCCGGGTGCGCGCCGTCATTGCCGGCTCGATGCGGGCGCTCGACATCTTCGAAGTGCCCGTGCCCGACGGCACGGCAGGCTATGCCGTCGACATGACGGCGCTCGACCATGCCGAGAAGGAACTCGACCGCCACATCAAGGCGCACACCTCCACGCTGAACAAGCTCGACACGGCAATCGCCATCTTCGGGCCGGACCAGCGACTGCGCTTCCACAACGCCGCCTATGCCGCTCTTTGGCCGCTTGATCCGGACTGGCTCGACACCCACCCAACCGACGGCGAGATCCTCGACCGGCTGAGGAGCCAGCGCTGCATTCCCGAACAGGCGAACTACCGCGAATGGCGCACCCGCCAGCTGTCCGCCTACACCACGATCGAGATGCGCGAGACCTGGTGGTACCTGCCCGACGGCCGTTCGCTGCATGTGGTGTGCGAGCAGCATCCCTTCGGCGGCGTCACCTATCTCTACGAGAACGTGACGAAGGAGCTGCTGCTCGAAAGCCGCTACAACGAGCTGATCGGCGTCCAGCGCGAAACGCTCGACAACCTCGAGGAGGGCATCGCACTTCTCGGGTCGGACGGGCGCCTCAAGCTGTTCAACCCGGCCTTCGCGCGCTTCTGGCGGCTCGATCCCGCCTTCCTTGAGACCGAGCCCCATATCGAGGAACTCGCGGCGCATGGCCGTGAGCTCGTGCCGGAGCCGGGCTCCTGGGACGAAGTACGCTACAGCGTGACGCGGCTCGATTCGGAGCGAAAGCCCATCACCGGCAAGATCAACGCGGCTGACCGCGTGCTGCAATACACCGCCGTGCCGCTGCCCGATGGCAATACGCTTTTGACCTTCGCGGACATTTCCGACTCCGCCCGCATGGAGCGCGCGCTGCGCGACCGCGCGGATGCGCTGGAGGCGGCGGACCGCCTCAAGAACATGTTCCTGTCAAACGTGTCCTACGAGATCCGCACGCCCCTCACCTCGATCCTCGGCTTCGCGGAGGGACTGCAGCTCGGCCTCGCCGGCCCGCTCACCCCGAAACAGCAGGAATATGTCCGCGACATCCGCAAGTCATCGGCCGACCTGAAGACCATCATCGATGCCATCATCGACCTCACCGCCATCGACGCCGGCGCCATGGAGCTGAAGCTCGAGCACGTCGACATCACGGCACTGCTCGAGTCCGTGGCAGAGAAGCTGGCGGGCGCCATCGACGCGCGCGACCTCACGCTCAACATCGAGGTGGGCGCTGATGTCACGAGTTTCGTCGCCGATCCGAAGCGGGTCGAACAGGTGCTCGCCAACCTGCTCTCGAACGCCATCGGCTTCTCGGAGCCCGGCGCCACCGTCCGCATGGGCGCAAAGCGCAGCCGCAACATGCTGCAGCTGTGGGTGTCTGACTCGGGCCGCGGCATCGAGCCGGAGTTTCAGAAGCAGGTCTTCGACCGCTTCCAGTCGCGGCCCGTTCCGGGCGGCCACCGTGGGCCGGGCCTTGGCCTTGCCATCGTCAAGAGCTTTGTCGAACTTCACGAGGGGCAGGTCTCGCTGCTCTCCAAGATCAACCAGGGCACGACGGTTCTCTGCACCTTCCCGGTGGACGGGCCGGGCGCGGGACAGCGGGGCAGCGCCGTGCAAGAGACCCGGAAAACGGCCTGACCACCATGCACATGACCCGCCGCTTCGATACGGCCGCAGCGCTTGAGGAATTTGCCGCCGAACTCTCGCTGTTCGCGCGGCCCGGAATGGCAATCCTGCTCAGGGGCGAACTGGGTGCCGGCAAGTCCACCTTTGCGCGCGCCTTCATCCGCGCTCTTGCCGGCGGCGCCGACTTTGACGTGCCGAGCCCGACCTTCACCCTCGTCCAGAGCTATGAGGAAACCCGCGTGCCCGCAGCCCATGCCGATCTCTACCGGATCGGCTCCGCCCCGGAGCTGGACGAGCTGGGCCTCGCGGAGCTGCTCGAGACCCATGTCCTGGCCGTCGAATGGCCCGAGAAGATGCTGGGCTGGCCGATTGCCGACCGGTTGCTGATCGAGCTGTCGGGGGCGGGCACATGGCGTGAGGCGGTGATCACGGCGTCGGGCGCCTGGGAACAGGCCCTCGCCCGCAATGATGCCATCCGCGGCTTCCTCACGCAGACGCGCTGGAAGAACGCAGAGCGCCGCTTTCTGGAAGGCGATGCCTCCTTCCGGCGTTACGAGACGCTGCACATGGGATCTGCTGGCGCGGTGCTGATGGACATGCCCGCGCGGCCCGACGGGCCGCCGGTGCGGGACGGCAAGCCCTACAGCGCCATCGCCCATCTGGCGGAAGACATTCGCGCGGTGATCGCCGTGAACCGGGTGCTGGTGGAACGCGGCTACAGCGCACCGCGCGCCGAGGCCTATGACCTCGCCTCGGGCTTTGCCGTGATGGAGGACCTCGGCCGCAAGGTCTATGGGCGCATGATGCTTGCGGGAGAGGACATGCGCGAGCCGATGTCCGCAGCCGTCGGGGTTCTGGCTGACATGGCGCGGCAGGCATGGCCGGAACAGGTGCCGGTGGATGGCGGCGTCTATGTTGTGCCGCACTACGACATCGCGGCGCAGATGATCGAGGCCGATCTCCTGCCCTCATGGTTCTGGCCCCATGTTGTCGGCTCGGACATTCCTGATGCCGCACGCGCCGAATTCGAGGGGCTGTGGCGTGGCCTTCTTCCGCTCACCCAGGGTGGACGGCGCGTATGGGCGTTGCGCGACTACCACTCGCCGAACCTGCTGTGGCTGCCCGAGCGCCAAGGCCTGAAGCGCGTCGGCATCATCGACACCCAGGACTGCCTCATGGGCCATCCCGCCTATGACTTGGCCTCCATGCTGCAGGATGCGCGGGTCGACGTGGACGCCGCCGTGGCTGACGATCTCCATGAACATTATTGCCGCCTGAGGGCTGATGACCCGCACTTCGACCGGCAGGCATTCGATGCCGCCTATGCGGTGCTGGGCGCCCAGCG
>CAIYXE010000726.1 GCA_903930095.1 uncultured Hyphomicrobiales bacterium | reverse complement strand
CGGAAATGGGGCACGCCCCAGCCGTCAAGATAATCCTCGACGAAGGCGATCAGGGGAATGTTGCCGTCACGGCTGGTGGTATCGAAGGAGACGAGGCGCGCCAGCATCTCCTCAGTGGAATAGGTTGTGCCTGTCATGTTCACTCAGTTGATGGCGTGTTTCTCGTGGGGGCTGTCGAGGGAGAAGGGGGGAATCTCGACATTGATGAATTCACCGGTTTCGAGCTGCATCTGGTAGGCGCCCACCATGAAGCCCGAGGAGGTCTTGAGCGGGCAGCCGGAGGTGTAGCTGTAGCTGTCGCCAGGCTTGAGCGCCGGCTGCTCGCCCACGACGCCCGCGCCGCGCACCTCCTGCACGTGGCCGGTGGCGTCGGTGATCTTCCAGTAGCGGGTGCGGAGCGTCACCGTCTCGCGGCCGTGATTCTCGATGGTGACGCTGTAGGACCACACGAAATGGCCCTCGTCCGGCTTGGAATGGCCGTCGAGATACTGCGGGCGGACAATGACCTTCACCCCCCGGGTGATGCGTTCATACATGGGGGCAGTGTAGCCGATCGGCGGAGGTTTTCCACAGAGAAGCTTGCCAAGGCCGCCGCAGTTCAGCCATGTGGTGGGTATGGGGACTTCCGCACCACGCCAGGGCATCCTGCCTGCCCGCACCATTGCCGAATATTGCGAGGCCGGGCACATCCGCCTTGCCAGGCCGGCCGACGACGACCAGATCCAGCCGGCGAGCCTCGACCTCCGGCTGGGGGCCTGGGCCTACCGGGTGCGCGCCTCTTTCCTGCCGGGACGGCGCTCCACGGTTGCAGAGCGCGTGGCCGGGCTGGCGCTGCACCGGATGCCGCTCGCCGAGGGCGCTGTGCTGGAGACGGGCTGCGTCTACATCGTGCCGCTGCAGGAGCAGCTGGCCCTGCCCAAGGGTATAGCCGCCGCGGCAAACCCCAAGAGCTCCACCGGGCGGCTGGACATCTTCACCCGCGTCATCACCGATTTCGCCCAGGAATTCGACAAGGTGCCGGAAGGCTATGAGGGGCCCCTCTATGCCGAGATCTCGCCGCGGACCTTCCCCATCCTGGTGCGGGAGGGATCACGCCTGTCACAGATCCGCTTCCGGCAGGGCGCCTCGCTTGCCACCGACCAGCTGATCCGCGATCTGCATGCGGCGGACGGGCTGATCGCCTCAGGCGAGGTCAACATCGACAACGGCCTGGCGCTGAGCGTTGACCTCTCGACGCTTGCCGAGGAGGGCCCCGTGGGCTTCCGCGCCAAGCGCCATGCCGGGCTGATCGACGTGGACCGCAAGGCGGGGCTCGATGTGCATGATTTCTGGGAGCCGATCTGGCAGCGGGGCTCCCTCGTGCTGGACCCAGACCAATTCTATATCCTCGCCTCCAAGGAGGCTGTGCGCGTGCCGCCGGCCTTTGCTGCGGAGATGGTTCCCTTCAACCCGCTGGTGGGCGAGTTCCGCGTGCATTACGCGGGCTTCTTCGACCCAGGCTTCGGCCACAGCGCGGGCCACGGCGAAGGCGCGCGCGCCGTGCTGGAGGTGAGGAGCCACGAGGTGCCCTTCATCCTCGAGGATGGACAGATCATCGGGCGGCTGGTCTATGAACCGCTGACCGAGGCGCCCGAGCGCGTCTATGGCCAGGGCATCGGATCGAACTACCAGAAGCAGGGGCTGAAGCTGTCGAAACACTTCAAGGCCTTCGACCCGGCG
>CAIYXE010000725.1 GCA_903930095.1 uncultured Hyphomicrobiales bacterium | reverse complement strand
GCATTGAGCACCGCCATGCCGCGCGCCACGGCCAGGTCCATCATCTCCTCAGCATTGCGGTTCACCAGCGTGTACCGGTTGTGGGTGATGATCGCGTCGAAATCCCAGTCGCGCATCAGTGGCATCATCACATCGACGACGCCCGCCGCAAGGCCCACGGCATCAACCAGGCCCTCTTCCTTCATCTTGAACAGTTCGGTCAGCGCGCCGCCGGGCTTGGTGATGTCCGTGAGGTCGAGGGCATGTTCCGGGTCATGCAGGTGGAGGAGCTGGATGCGGCTGACGTTCAGCGCCTTGAGGCTTTCCTCCAGTGACTGGCGCGCCCGCGCGCCGTCGAACTTGCGCGTGTCGAAATCACGGTCGATCTTGCTGGAGATGACGAAGCCCTTTGGCAGGCCGCCCCGCTCCTTGATCACCTCGCCGATGCGCGCTTCGCTGCGGCCCAGCCCATAGTTGCGTGAGGTGTCGAGGAAGTTCACCTCGCTGTCGAAGATGGCGCGCACCGTGGCATGGGCCTGCTCGATGCTCACGCCATAGCCATAGGTGTCCGGCATGTCGCCCAGCGGTGCGAGGCCAAAGCACAGCCTGCTGACGGAAACGCCGGTGCGCCCCAGTGTAACCTTGCCGATGTCACTCATGGTGCTCTCCCTCTGATCTGATGCAGCGGTTAGAGCATGGCGAAAGCACCGGCGGCAACCGCATATCGTCCTCTCCCGCGGCGCGGGAGAAGACGGGACTGGCCATCTAGGGGGTAAGAAGCCGTTCCAGTTCTTGCGGCAGTTGCAGGCCAGGGGCGATCTTGCGGGCGCGCTCCGCGGCCTGTCGCGCCGCATCGGTCTGGCCCAGAATGGCATGCGCCATCGCGGTGACGACGCTGGCCTGCGGGTCCTGCGGATTGAGTGTCTCGGCCTTGGCGGCATAGTCCAGGGCAAGCTCCGGCTTCTGGCCATAGACCGCTGCGATACTCATCCCCAGCCAGACATCCGCGCGGCTGTCATCGAGGGCCAATGCCCGCTTGTACCAGGCGAGCGCGTCGTCGGTGCGCTGGCGGCGCGCCTCGAAATCGGCGCGCGCCAGCAGCAAGTCGATGTTGCCGGGTGATGCCGCGATGGCCTCGGTGAGGAGGGCCTCCGTGCCCGCCGCATCGCCGCGCGCCTGCCGGATGTCCGAAAGAACCAGCCATGCCTGCACAAGCTGCGGGTCCATTTCGGCGGCGGTGCGGAAGGCGGCTTCGGCCTCGTCCCACTTGCGGCGGCTCAGCGCCATGCCGCCGATCGCCATGTGGCCCTCCGGCGTATCGGCATTGGCCATCCGCGAGTCGAGATATTCCTGAAGGGCGCTGCGGTACGTTTTGTCATCGGCGGGTGGAAGGGCGGCAACGCCCGCCCCCGCGATCTCGATGGCAGCTGTCTGCCGGACGCTCCTCACCGGGTCGGTGAGCAGCGGCGTCAGCAGCGCGACGCGCTCTGCCGCGGGGAAGTGGCGGATGGCGCCTGCCGCCGCCGCCCGCACCAACGCATCATCGTCCTTCAGCAGCACCTCTGCATCCTGGGGTGAAGTCAGGCCGATCGCCGCCACGGCACGCAGCGCGGTGGCGCGCGCAATCGCCGGCGTCTCCCGATTGCGGATGAAGGTGGCGAGTGCCGTGATCGTGCCCTGCTGGCGGTCCCCGGCGTTGAAGGCGATGAGCGCGCTGCGGTCCTGCCAGGAGCGGTCCGGGGCGGGGAACCACTGTGCGATGTTCTCAGCCGCCCAGGCCGGGGTCTTGTCCGTGTGGCATGTGGTGCAGACATCGGGTGCGCCCGCGGCCTGTGACTGGAGCGGGTCCGGCATGCGGAAGAAATGGTCGCGGCGCGGGTCGATCAGCATGTAGCTGCGCTCGGGCATGTGGCAGGTCACGCATTGCGCCGCCTCGCTGCCCGGCGGGTGGTGGTGGTGCGCGGGCGTATCATATTCCGCCTTGTGCAGCGTGGGAAATTCGCTCCGTCCCGCGGTGTTGTGGCACTGGGTGCAGACGGCATTGCCCTCGGCTACCAGCGCGTTCGAATGCGGCTCATGGCAATTGGAGCAGGTGACGCCCTTGGCCTTCATCTTGGACTGCAGGAAGGAGCCGAGAATGAACACCTCGGCATTCTGCTGGCCGTCGCCGAAATAGAGGTCGGGTGTCAGCAGCGAAAGCGCATAGTGATCGTTGAAGGGTGAACCGGCGGGCGGCTGCACCTGCGAGAACGCGTCACGCCGTGCATGGCAGGGGCCGCAGACGTTGATCTCGTTCTCCTGCTGGCCGGCGCCAAGCTTCGGCATCAGGCTCTGGTGCGGGTTGCCCTGCCGGGCGGCGTCCACATGGTCCTTGCCCGGTCCGTGGCAGGTCTCGCAGCCGACGGTCAATTCGGTCCAGTGGCTCTTGTAGGTGCGCGACGGGAAATCATAGCCCTTGTCGAAGCCGGTCTGGTGGCAGGTGGCGCAGCGTGCCTGCCAGTTCTTGTAGCCGCCCGTCCAGTGCATGCCGTCGCCCGGCGGGAGCTTCTGGTCAGGATAGAGGTGGAACCACCTGCGGCCGTTCACGTCCCACGCGATGTCCAGAACCTGCAGGCGCCCCGCTGTGGTCTCGACCAGATATTGCTGCAGTGGCCTGTGGCCCACGGCGTAGCGGATCTGGAACGTCTCGGGCTTGCCGCTGGCCCCCTCTGTTTCGACGAAATAGCCGCCGTCCTTGCGGAAGAAGCGTGAGGTGACGCCATCATGGCTGAAGGCGGCATTCTCGAAGTCGCCGAGCATGCTGGCGGAGTCCGGCTCCTTCAGCGCCCATGCATGGTCAGATGCCTTCCAGGTTTCGGTTTCATCGGCGTGGCATTCCGCGCAGACGGCGGTTCCGGCATAGCCTTCGAGATGGGCTTTTTCAGCAAGGGCCGGTGCGGCCAGAAGCCCACCAATCACCGCGGCCAGGAACAGTCGCAAACGCAGTGTGGGCATCGCTTCGTCCAATTTGTTGTTCAGGCAACAAAAAGGGCACCGGAGGGCCGTGTCAAGCCACCCCGGTGCCCATGTGTCGTAAGGTCAGTTCTTCGGAGGCTGCGAGACGGCTTCCATCACGCGCTCGAGGTTGAAGCTGCCGGGCTTCTGGCGCGGCGGGAAGTCACGGAAGCTCTGCAGCCACTGGGCCACATAGGCGCCCGCCGGAGCGATCAGGAACATGCGCTCCATGTACCAGCGCTGGAAGCCCATGGCGTTCTCGTGCTCGGCACGCTCGAAGGGGTCCATGAGCAGGTTGGTGACCAGCGGTGCACGGAGCTCGGTGAAGGGCTCCTGCCATACGCGCAGGCCCTCGGCCTTCTGCTCGAGGAAGGTGATCTTCCACGGGCCGTAGCGAAGCGCTGCAACGCTGCCGTCATCCGTCCAGTAGATGAACTCCTTGCGCGGCCACTCGCCCTGGCCCTTCAGTGCCGGGCCGAGGTCATAGCCGTCGAGGTGCACCTTGTAGTCGCGGGCGCCGATCTTCTTGCCCTTGAGCAGATCTTCCTTGGCGTTGGGGTTGCCTGCCGCCGCGACGAGCGTCGTCAGCATGTCCTCATGCGCGGCGATGTTGTTGATCACCGTGCCCGGCTTGATGACGCCCGGCCACTTGATGAAGGTCGGCACGCGGTAGCCGCCTTCCCAGTTGGT
>CAIYXE010000724.1 GCA_903930095.1 uncultured Hyphomicrobiales bacterium | reverse complement strand
CGGGCGTCATCCCGGCCTTGGCCGGGATGACGGCTTGTGTCGTGTCGGACCGTTCTCTTAGGCGTTCTTGTATTCCTGCCAGAACTCGTTCCAGTCCTCGAGGCTCTGCTGCTTCGGGGTGTCGCGGTAGAAGATGCGGCCTTCCTTGATCAATGTGATCGGATCATTCGGGGCGCCATCGACCTGACCGGTGCGCTGGGCTTCCTTGGCATCAACCTCATTCAGCTTGGCGCGGCCGCCCTTGGTGATGGCGAAGCCGGGGTAGGCCAGCATGCGGGCAGAGGTCGCCTGGCCTTCAGGCGAGAGCATGTACTGGATGAACTTCTTGACGATTTCCGCCTTTTCCGTGCCCTTTCCGATGGAATAGGACTCGGTCCACTGGATGCCGCCTTCCTTCGGCACCACTGACTTCACGGTGGCGCCGTCGCGCTCCAGCACGCCGGTGATCCAGTCGCCGATGCCCGCCATGGCCATCATCTCGCCGTTCTTCAGGCCGTTGAACGTGCCGCCGTAGTCGAAATAGCCGCCGACCTGCGGGCGCAGCGACATGGTCGTCTCCTTGATCTTGGTCCAACCGGCGTCGTCCTGATCCCAGAGCTTGGCTCCGTTGCCATTGTAAAGGCTCATCTGGCCAAGGCTCGGGAGGTGCCAGTCGAAGTGGCCGACCTTGCCCTTGATCTCGGGCTTCCAGAAGGCCTTGTAGCTCATGGCCTCCTCTTCCGACATCGCCGTGGTGTTGTAGGAGACGCCGAGGTGGCCGCAGCGCACCATCATCGAGTAGAGCTTGCCGTCGTTCCAGTGCCCGGGAAACTGCTTGAAGTCATCATAGAGCATGTCGTCAAAGGGATAGTCCGCGGCGTTCAGCTCCTCGATGTAGCCGGCACCGTTCAACTGCTGGACGAACTCGCCGTCAGACAGGATGATGTCGTAGGTGCCCGGCGGGGACTGGGCGATCAGCGCCATCATGTTGTCGCCGCCGGCGTAGTACTTGGGCTTGAACTTGACGTTGTTGGCAGCTTCGAAGGCCCCAACCATGTCCGGCTCGCCATGGCCGTACCAGGCCAGCATGTTGATTTCGACGGCCTGCGCCCAGGCCCTGCTGACGTAGGGCGTGCAGAGAGCCGTGGTGGCCGCTGCCGCACCGTATTGCAGGACATTACGTCGGGTGAATTTCTTGGTCTTGGTCATGCGTGTTTCTCCTGGAGCCGGAGGGTTGCCCGGCGGTTGTTCCCATACCCTTGACCGCGCATGCCATCATGTCTTGTCGCCGAAGTCCAGCGGGTCTGGTTAATAACTAGCCTCACAGGGTCCATGCGGGAAATTTATGCTGTTTATGCTGGCATGACGCCAGCTTATCGAGCAGGGAATGCCCTGGATGGAGCAGGCTCAGCCGCCTCGTCCATGCGGGAGATCAGGGAATCCACCAGCATCAGCCCCGCTCCTGACAGTCGCTGGTGCTTATAGAACAGGCCGATGCGAATCGGTTCCATGGCGGGAAATCCATCCCGGGCTGTCAGCGCACGCATGTCCGGGAGCAGGGTCTTCCGGGTGAGTGCCGTGATGCCGATCCCGCCGCTGACGGCGCGCTGCAATCCGCCGATTTCAGGGGTTGTGTAGGCGATCCGCCAGTCTCGCCCCTCCGACCGGAGCGCAGCCGTCATGCGCCGACGGTACTCACAACCCTCTGGATGTGTGACGAGTGGAACCGGATCCTGCCGATCGACCGTTGCATCGCGTGCCACGGCCCAGATCGGGGTTTCCTCCCAGCTCCGCACCAGATAGGGGTTCCCGTCCTGGGAGAGCAGCGCGATTGCGATGTCGAGCTCGTCGGCATGCAGCAGATCGATGAGCCTGCGGGAAAGGTCGCAGGTGATGGACATGGTCACCTGTGCATTCTCCCGCACGAAGCCTGCAATGGCCTCCTGCAGGAAGGCAACGGAGAAGTCGGTCGGAAGCCCGACCCGAAGCTGCCCCTTGGCGGATCGTCCCTTCAGTTTCGCGACCGCCTCGTCATTGAGGCGCAGGAGCTGGCGCGCATAGACGGCAAGGGCCTCGCCTTCCTCTGTCAGCTTCAGCTCGCGGCCCTCATGGGTGATGAGGCGGGCATCCAAAAGCTCTTCCAACCTCTTCATCTGCAGTGATACGGCGGGTTGGGTACGGCCGAGCGACTCGGCCGCGCGGGTATAGCCCCCGAGATCGATGACGCTCACGAAAGCGCGCAGAAGATCCGTGGGAAGGTTGATGGACCGCATTCATTACCCTTATGGAGCCATCATCATTATAAATTTCCGAAATCCCGGCAAGCCCGTAATTCTTGCACCCATGAACCGGCACGATTTCCGAAAGATGTTCAAGACCGTGGG
>CAIYXE010000723.1 GCA_903930095.1 uncultured Hyphomicrobiales bacterium | reverse complement strand
TCAGAATCGTCTTCTACCGAGCCAAAGCGGTGGCTGCCCACCTCCGAATTTACAGCACTTTACGGACGTAACCCTGACCGAATTGCTAGTGGGTGTTATAGTGGGCGTTGTGCAGGGAAAGTTGCGGCCCGCCGTGAACCAGGTTGCAGGTGTCGCTGATATCCAGCGTGATTGCGTCAGGTTTCCCTCGTCGGCATAGGTGTTGACGATGGCGATGCCCCGCCGTTTGGCGTATTCACGGATATTGTCGGCACGATTGGGGTGGAATACTGCTGATGTTCGGTCGACATACGGACATACTGTGCCGCGCAGGATCCGTTTAGCGTGCCTGCCGCCGTCAAGAGCGCCTCCGTGGCCTGCCTGTCCGAGCTGGGAAGGTTCGTGTGACTTGCCGCAGCTATCAAGTCAGCTTTTGAGTAAATGTAATGGAAACAGCATAATGAACTGATATTCGCGCTCTGTCTGAGGCTTGCGCGTGAACAGCGGCGGCCGCCTTGCTTAATGTATGAATTAGTGATTTTCATAGATCGAAACAGTTACTGAAAAGCGTCATGACAACTCACCAACGCGGAAAAGAGTGGTTCCTTGCGCAACTGAGGCCGAATTGCTTCCATATCGCCGAGCGGAACCTCAAGCGGCAGGGCTTTCCAACCTTTCTGCCACTCGAGGAAAAGACGGTCAGGCGCAAGGGCCGCTTCGTCCAAAGTCTTGTTCCGCTGTTTTCCGGTTATATATTCATTTCCATCGATCCGTTGCTCGGGCAGTGGCGGCCCGTCAACTCGACCTATGGTGTCACGCGGATTGTGAGCTTCGGCCAGGAACCCGCTGCGGTTCCGCTCGAGATCGTAAATGAGTTGATGCTGCGGTGTGATCCTTTGGGAAGAATACTCCCGCCAAAGATGCTTCAGCCTGGCGACCGTGTCCGCATTACAACCGGGCCTTTCGCTGACTTCGTGGCCGAGGTCGAGAAGATCGCACCAGACCGGCGCGTCTGGGTGCTGATGGAACTGATGGGTGGCCAGACCAGGGTGGCAGTCAGCCCCGCGAGTCTCGGTCCGGTCTGACCGGTGTGCGACCACTGCTCACGAAAAACGCCGCGGAGCCCTCATTTTCTGCGGAATGACATGATCGGCTGGCGATACAGTCATCAGCGCATAGGGCCAGCGCTCCGCCAGCCACAAGGCTGCGGCCAGCACGGCGGGTACAGTGTTGCGCGCCGCAGGCTCAATCAGCGTTGCTGCCGCGCCGAGCGAGACCTGCGCCAACTGCTCTGAGACGATGAAGCGGAAAGGATCGCCCGTAACAATGACGGGTGCGCCAAAATCATCGCCCGATAGCCGCCGGGCCGAGGCCTGGAACAGGCTTTACTCGCCCGTGAGCCGCGCGAACTGTTTCGGGAAGGACTGACCCGACGCGGGTCACAGCCGTGTGCCGGAGCCGTCGCGGAGAAGCACGGGATGGATCAATGGCATGTTCTGGTTATGTGTGTGTTGGAATTGGCGGAATGCAGTGACAGGGCAGTACGCATGGTGGTGGATTGACGCTGGTCATGACGGCAACGCGAGGATCGGGCAAGGCGCGTCATGAAGAACGCGCTGCGTGACGCTGCCGCGGAGCGCGTCGATGAAGCCATGGTGGCCGGCCGTCGGCATCACGATCATGTCCGCCCCGGCCTGTCGCGCGGCTCGCAGGATCGAGGAGACGACATCGCCCGGCTGCACGTTCAGATCCGGAAACAACTCCAGGAGTTGACCGCTTTCGACGCTCTTCTCCCCAGCATGGACATAAGACAGTCGGGCCGGGATGTCTCCCATCATGTCCTGAAACTGCCGCGCGGCCTCTACTGGCGAAGGGCAGGCTGCAACCGGAAAGAGAATGTTGTGGATGTTGAGCCGTCCGGTGTCCTCGGCAATAAAAGGCCGGGCCGCCGGGCCGAGCAGAAGTACTGGAATGCTGATCATGCGCAGCGTCTCGATGGCCACCGACCCTGACAGCCACCAGTTGATCCCCGTCCGGCCGTGGCTGGCGGCCACGAGCAGATCGGGCGGGTGCTGTTGGAGG
>CAIYXE010000722.1 GCA_903930095.1 uncultured Hyphomicrobiales bacterium | reverse complement strand
TTTCGGGTGGTCAACGCCAGCGGGTGGCACTGGCGCGAGCGCTCGTCTGCCGTCCAAAGGTTCTCTTGCTGGATGAGCCATTGGGGGCTCTTGACAAGAAGTTGCGCGAAGAAATGCAGGTTGAACTCAGGCAACTGCAACGCAATGTCGGCATCACCTTCGTCTTTGTGACGCATGATCAGGAAGAGGCCTTGACGCTCTCGGATCGAATTGCCGTCATGTCAGCGGGCAAGGTGTTGCAGATTGCCCGGTCTGAAGACCTCTACGAAAATCCAAATTGTCGTGAAGTGGCCGAGTTCATTGGCAACATGAACCTGTTCCAGGGCACCGTCATATCGACTGCCCAGGACGTGGTGACTGTCGATGCAGGCGAAGCAGGGCATGTTCGGGCACACTCCAGTTCACACATCGCCAATGGAAGCCGAGTCTTTCTCGCCGTTCGGCCGGAAAAACTTGTCCTGTCAAGCAGAGAACCTTCGCCGCAACAGAACGGGTTTCGAGGACAGGTTGTTGCAGATACATACCTTGGCGACCGCCGTCGGTATCTGGTGAAAGTCAGGGGGGTCGCCACACCCATTGCGGTGCTGCAACAGAATTCAGACGCCTCGGCGCAGACACACATGCGAGGTGACCTCTGGATCATCTGGAAGCCCGAACAATGTCGTCTGCTTACCCATTGAAGGTGTGGTGCGAGCGTTGCCTCGATCCGCTTCGTGACGATGGCAGATTTTGTTCGCCCTGGTCTCGGCCAGGACGATCCAAACGTGGAGCCTGACTGAGATGACCAAGCGACCAGCCCGGACCCTTGCCAAGTCCAATGCGCAGTTCCAGCGCGCGGTGAAGAAACTGCCACTCGGCGTGTCGTCGACCTTTCGCTACTGGGGGGACGATCGGACGATCTATGTCCATCATGGCAAGGGCGGTCGAACCTGGGACATCGACGACAACTGCTACATCGACTACCGGTTGGGCTACGGCCCTGCCATCCTCGGTTACGCCGATGACCGGGTGGATGCGGCTGCCCGCAGGGGCATGGAAGTGGGAGGCGTTTTTGCGCTGTCGACCGAACGCGAGTTGATCGTCGCGGAGAGGATCTCGAAGATGGTCCCTGCCGCTGAGCTTGTCCGGTTTTCCAATTCTGGTACGGAAGCCGTCATGGCCGCCCTGCGTCTGGCACGGGCCTATACGGGGCGAGAGCAGTATCTCCTGGTCGAGGGCGGCTATCATGGCTTGTTCGATGCCGCGATGTGGATGTCCAACATGGACGACTGGGATGCCGGATCGAAAGAGGATCCCGAGCTGGTTCCCTATGGTAAGGGCATCCCGCCGACGGTGAAGCGTCTGGCCCACATCACGCCAATGAATGACTTCCAGCGGCTCGAGGATGCCTTCAATCGCCACGGCGACAAGCTGGCTGCCATGCTCATCGAGCCCATTCAGGGTAATTGCTGCTCGATCATGGCCAGGGCGGAGTTCGTCCGGCTGGCCCGGGAACTGTGCACGAAGCACGGAGTCATGCTGATCATCGACGAAGTCAAGTCGGGCTTCCGCGTCGGCAAGTCCGGCATCCAGGGCATCATGGGTGTCACTCCCGACATCACCACCTTCGCCAAGGCAGTCGCCAACGGCTATCCCATCGCGGTCGTTGCTGGCCGCGAGGAGGTGATGCGCATGTTCCGATACGGCGGGGCATCGCATGGCGGAACCTACACCGCGCATTCGGTATCCCTGGCTGCGGCGGAGGAGACCCTGCGGATCCTCGATGAGACCCCCGCACTCGAGACCATTGCGACCTACGGCCGCGACCTGATGGTGGGCATCTCGAAGATTCTCGATGCCCGCAGGATCGTGCATTCCTACACGGGGCATCCGTCGATGTTCGGCCTCTTCTTCACCGAGACCCCGCCGGACAACTACCGGGCCTGGAAGACCAGCAACTACAGCTTCTATGACGCGATGGCGCATTATCTGCACGATCTCAACATCATCGTGGAGCCGGACAGCCGGGAGCCATGGTTCATCTGCGAAGCCCATGGTCTCGACAATTCCTGTCTGACCGATACCCTGAAGGCGGTGGAGGCTGCGGTGGATCTGGTGCTGGAGCATGGAGTTGAAGCGGCGCACTGAAGCACGGTGCACTGATGAACTGATGGTGCTGATGGTGCTGATGGTGCTGATGGTGTGTTCACGCAATTGGCAATCCAACGCATATCGGCGTTGTTCCCGCCACAAGACCACTGGGACAGCTTGGAGGACGTGAAGATTGACTGAGACCCTCGTGCACAACGCCCGGATTCGGACGATGGATCCGACGAACCCATTTGCCGAGTGGCTGCTGGTCAGGGATGGACTTGTCGCGGCACTCGGCCTTGGAAGCCCGCCAGATGCCGCCAACCGTGTTGACGCGGGCGGGCGGCTGATTTTGCCAGGGTTTCAGGACGCCCATATCCACCTTCTCTCCGGCGGGATCGACATTGCCACGGCGTCTTATCTTTATGATGTCGTCAGCGAGGATGAACTGGTCGCCG
>CAIYXE010000721.1 GCA_903930095.1 uncultured Hyphomicrobiales bacterium | reverse complement strand
GCCCGTCGTCCTGAGAATATTTCATGACGGGATATTCACTGACAATGAGCCCGGCCTCATGAGGCCGGGCTCATTGTCATGACTGCCGTTCAGCGGATCGGCGGCGCGTACTGCAGTCCGCCGTCCTTCCACAGCGCATTCTTGCCACGCGCGATCTTCAACGGCGTGTTCACACCAACGTTGCGCTCGAAGATCTCGCCATAGTTGCCCGTAGCCTTGAGCAGATTGGCAGCCCAGGCCTCGTCGAGGCCGATGCCGGTACCAAAGCCCGCGGCGGAACCGTCAGCGTTCTCGACACCCAGAAGACGTTGCACTTCGGGGTTCGTGGATGCCTTCATCTCTTCGATGTTCTGCGACGTGATCCCAAGCTCTTCCGCATTGACGAGCGCGAAATAGGTCCACTTCACCACATTGAACCAGGCATCGTCACCCTGGCGCACCACCGGTCCCAGCGGTTCCTTGGAGATGATCTCCGGCAGCACGACGTTCTCCTCGGGCTTCGCCAGCTTCAGGCGCACTGAGTACAGACCCGACTGGTCGGTTGTATAGACATCGCAGCGGCCATCCTGGTAAGCGGCCAGCGCCTCTTCATTCTTCTCGAAGGCGACGAGCTTGTATTCCATGTTGTTGGACTTGAAGTAGTCGGCAAGGTTCAACTCCGTGGTCGTTCCGGTCTGGGTGCAGACCGTTGCGCCCGCAAGCTGCGCGGCCGACTTCACCTCAGGAAACTTCGTGGAGTTGATGATGAAGCCCTGGCCATCATAATACATGACGCCGGCAAACTTCAGGCCAAGCGAGGTATCGCGGCTCATCGTCCAGGTGGTGTTCCGCGACAGGATATCGATCTCGCCGGACTGCAGCGCCGTGAAGCGCTCCTTGGCGGAGAGCGGCGTGAACTTCACCTTCTGCGGATCACCGAGAACGGCCGCTGCCACGGCCCGGCAGAAATCCACGTCCATGCCGGTCCAGTTGTTCTGCTCGTCCGGATTGGAAAAGCCGGGCAGACCCTGGCTCACGCCGCACTGGAGAAAGCCCTTCTGACGCACGTCGTCCAGCGTGCCTGCCTGCGCAGCGCCCGCGATGGCAACGCTCACGGCGGCGCCGATGAAGAGGGAAGTCACCTTGTTCATCATTGAGTTCCTCGATCAATTATTGACTTTGCAGCAACGGTACCAATGACCGTCAGAGAAAGCCTGCCCGTCAGGGCGACCGTTTCCCAAGGGTCACACATGCAAACCATAACAATCGGAGAACTGTGACAAGGTCAAGGAGAAAGCAGCCGCTGTAAGGTGGATGCCAATTCGACTGCTGTTGCAAAGGATTGGGCGGGCGGTTTGACCGGCCGCTCGACCATGATGACCGGTATGCGAAGCTCCCGCGCTGCAATCAGTTTCGCCTCCGTTGCAGGGCCACCGGCATTCTTCGTGACGAGCCATGTCACGGCATGATCCGTCATCAGCATCCGTTCATGCGCAACGGTGAATGGTGGGCGATCAAGCAGCAGCGTCCAGCGCGGCGGAAAAGTGATTCCGGGCGGCTCGATCATGCGCGCCAGGCCAGAAATGTCTTCCCGCGAAAGGAAGGCCTGGATCTCGTTGCGTCCGATGGTGATGAAGGCGCGTGCGCGCTCCGGCAGCAGTGCGGCTGCCTCTGCAACCGATGCCACGGGCAACCACCGGTCATCAACGGTGGCCTGCCAGGCCGCGCGTTCTAGCCGCAGGAGGGGCAGTCCAGCCTCGCGGCATGCTGCATCGGCGTTCGTTGACATGCGCCAGGCAAAGGGATGGGTCGCATCGGCCACCGCTACCACGCTTTCCTGGCGGAGATAGGCCAGCAGCCCTTGGGCTCCGCCGAAACCGCCGCGCCGCACCTCGCCCGCCGGCAGTTCCGGGTTTTGCGTCACTCCCGCAAGCGAGGTGATGACGGAACAGCCATTCGCCACCAGCAGATCAGCAAGCTCGCGCGCATCGCGCGTGCCGCCGAGAATGAGAATGCGATCACGCGGCATGGGCGACGATCTCGCCCCGGCGGGAGACGATGACAACGTCTGCGGAGACGGGCGCATCCTTGAGCACGGAGCGCACGGTCTGGAGTGCTGCTTCGGCCACCCGCTGGGCGAGGCCCGCTGCCTCCGCCATCTCCAGCACCTCCATCGCCGTGTTGGCCGCCAGCACCCTTTCACGGGGCAATTCGGGCGCCAGTGCCGCCAGGAACTCGAACTCCACCTGGGAGCGGCCCGAATGCAGGTCCAGCGCACCCTGGGCAAGCTTGGTGAT
>CAIYXE010000720.1 GCA_903930095.1 uncultured Hyphomicrobiales bacterium | reverse complement strand
CGGAGCGGGCGAGCGTCAAGCTTGCTTGGCGGGCTGCCCGCGCCTACATCTGCACAGAAACCCGAAAACCCGAGAAAAAGGCCGCCCGCACATGATGTCGATGAATCCCTTCCTCTGGCTGATCGACACGGTCATCTCCGTTTATTTCTGGATCATTCTCGCCATGGTGATCCTCAGCTGGCTCGTCGCCTTCAACGTGGTCAACCGTTCCAATCCCTATGTCCGCCAGATCGGCCAGGCCCTGGAGAAGCTGACGGAGCCGTTGCTCCGCCCCATCCGCCGCTTCCTGCCGGATCTGGGCGGCATCGACATCTCGCCGATCGTCCTGCTGATCGGGCTGCAGTTCTTCGGCATGCTGGTGAGGTGGGTCTTCTTCTCGCTCGGCTGGGCGTGACCTCGCCCATCCGCCCCGGCAAGGGCGGGCTGTTGCTCAGCCTGCGGGTGACGCCGAAATCCTCCCGGGACGAGGTCGCGGGCCTCCATGTCGCATCCGACGGGTCCGTGTCGCTTGCCGTGAAAGTCAGGGCGGTGCCGGACAAGGGCCAGGCCAACAGGGCGGTTATCGAGACCCTGTCGCGGGCCTGCCGCCTCCCCAAATCGGCCTTCACGCTGGTCTCGGGCGAGACCGACCGCAACAAGACCGTTCTGGTCACTGGAAATCCGGCGGCAGTTGAGGCATTGATCACGCATTGCGTGAATGCAGGGAAGGAAATTTAACCATGGCGAAAATCATTGATGGCAAGGCCTATGCCGAGGGCCTGCGTGGACGGATCGGCAAGGCGGTTGCGGCCCTCATGAGCGAGCATGGCCTCACCCCCGGCCTCGCGGTGGTGCTGGTGGGCGAGGACCCGGCCTCCAAGGTCTATGTCGCCAACAAGGCGAAGCAGACGGTCGAGGTCGGCATGAACAGCTGGGAGCACAAGCTGCCCGCCGATACGCCCGAGAAGGACCTGCTGGCGCTGGTGGAAAAGCTCAATAACGACCCTGCCGTGCATGGCATCCTCGTCCAGCTGCCGCTGCCGGGGCACATCGATTCGACCAAGGTCCTCACCGCCATCTCGCCTGCCAAGGACGTGGACGGCTTCCACGTCGTCAATGTCGGCAAGCTCTCCACGGGTCAGGACTCGCTCGTGCCCTGCACGCCGGTGGGCTCGGTCATGCTGGCAAAGGACGTTCTGGGTAAGCTCGACGGGCTGGAGGCCGTGGTGATCGGCCGCTCCAACATCGTGGGCAAGCCGGTGGCGCAGCTGCTGCTGGCTGAGAATTGCACCGTCACCATCGCCCATTCGAAGACGAAGGACCTGCCCGCCGTGGTCCGCCGCGCCGACCTGGTGATTGCCGCCGTCGGCCGGCCGGAAATGGTCAAGGGCGACTGGCTGAAGCCCGGCGCCACCGTCATCGACGTCGGCATCAACCGCATCGAGCGTGACGGCAAGGGCAAGCTCGTGGGCGACTGCGACTATGCTTCCTGCGAGAAGGTGGCAGGCGCCATCACGCCCGTGCCGGGTGGTGTGGGCCCGATGACCATCGCCTGCCTTCTCTACAACACGGTGAAGGCCGCTTGCGCCGCGAAGGGCATCCCGCAGCCGGAGATGTGACGGGCGGCGCGGGCCCTCATCCGGCCTTCGGCCACATTCTCCCATTGCTCCGCAACGGGAGAAGGGAAAGCTATGAGATGATTATCCCCTTCTCCCGTTCCGAAGGGATGGGAGAAGGTCCCCGAAGGGGGGATGAGGGCCTCTTTGCGCGAGTTGCGGCCTTACCCCTTCGCCTGCTTCGCCCGTTCGATCGATTCGACGATCATGCGCTCGGCCTCCGCCGCATCGCCCCAGCCCACCACCTTCACCCACTTGCCGGGCTCCAGGTCCTTGTAGTGCTCGAAGAAATGCTCGATCTGCTGGCGGGTGATCTCGGGCAGGTCGGTGTAGTCATGGACGTTCTCGTAGCGCCGGGTCAGCTTCGGGGTGGGAACTGCCACGATCTTCTCGTCGCCGCCCCCCTCGTCCTGCATCTTCAGGACCCCGACCGGCCTGACCGCCACCACCGCGCCGGGAATGATGCCGCGCTGGTTGGCGATCAGCACGTCGATCGGGTCCCCGTCATCCGACAGCGTGTGCGGAATGAAGCCGTAGTTTCCGGGATAGCGCATGGACGTATAGAGGAAGCGGTCGACGATCAGCGTGCCCGCCGCCTTGTCCATCTCATACTTGATCGGCTCGCCGCCCACCGGCACCTCGACGATGACATTCACTTCCTTGGGGGGATTCTTGCCGATCGAAATGGCGTCGATGCGCATCTATTCTGTCCTGGATTTGAGGTGTGCTGCCGCCACTCCTGCCACAGGCGTGGCAGGATTGGCTATGCGCCTTATGGCTGTGCCGGGCCGGCGGGCGAGGGCGCCGTTCAGGCGGCGCTCTCCGCCTCCTTGGCCCGGCTCACGCGCTTTCGCTCATGCGGGTCGAGGATCGCCTTCCTGAGGCGGATCGACTTCGGCGTCACCTCGACGAGTTCGTCCTCGCCGACATAGGCCAGCGCCTTTTCCAGCGACATCTTGATGGGCGGGATCAGCACCACGGCCTCGTCCTTGCCCGACGCGCGCACGTTGGTAAGCTTCTTGCCCTTGATGACGTTGAGTTCCAGGTCATTGCCGCGCGTATGCTCGCCGATGATCATGCCGGCATAGACCTTGGTGCCATGTTCGATGAACATGGGCCCGCGGTCCTGCAGGTTGAAGATCGCATAGGCCACCGCCTCGCCGTCGCTGTTGGAGAGCAGCGCGCCGGTGTGGCGGCCGGGGATTTCGCCGAAATAGGGCGCATAGGCGTGGAACAGGCGGTTCATGATCGCCGTGCCGCGGGTGTCGGAGAGAAGCTCCGACTGGTAGCCGATCAGGCCGCGTGTAGGCGCATGGAACACGATCCTCTGGCGGCCGACGCCAGAGGGGCGCATGTCGCGCATTTCGGCGCGGCGCTCGGAGAGCTTCTGCACCACGACGCCGGTATGCTCCTCATCGACGTCGACGATCACTTCCTCCACGGGCTCCAGCTTCTGGCCGGTCTGCTCGTCGGTTTTGAACACCACGCGCGGGCGGCCAACGGTCAGCTCGAAGCCCTCGCGCCGCATGGTTTCGATCAGGATGCCGAGCTGCAATTCGCCACGGCCCGCCACCTCGAAGGCGTCGGTTTCGTTCACCGATGCCGTCACCCTCAGCGCCACATTGCCTTCTGCCTCGCGCAGCAGCCGGTCGCGGATGACGCGGGACTGCACCTTGTCGCCCTCCTTGCCGGCCAGCGGCCCGTCATTGATGCGGAAGGTCATGGTCAGGGTGGGCGGATCGATGGGCTGGGCGAAGATCGGCTCGGTCACTGACGGGTCGCAGATCGTATCGGCAACCGTTGCGGTGGTCAGCCCTGAGATGGCGATGATGTCGCCCGCTTCCGCTTCATCCACCGGCACGCGCTCGAGGCCGCGGAAGGCCAAAACCTTGGAGATGCGGCCCTGTTCCGCCACCGTGCCATCGCGTGACAGCGCCTTGACCTGCTGGTTGGCCTTGATGGCGCCTGAACGCACGCGCCCCGTCAGCACACGGCCCAGGAAAGGATTGGCTTCGATGGTGGTCACCAGCATGCGGAAGGGCCCGTCTTCGACCACCGGCGGTTGGAAGTGCTTCACGATGAGGTCGAACAGCGGCGCCATGTTCTCCTGCGAGCCGGTCGGGCTGTCTGCCATCCAGCCCTGCTTGGCGGAGCCGTAAATGATGGGAAAGTCGAGCTGCTCTTCATTGGCGTCGAGATTGGCGAACAGGTCGAACACCTCGTTCACCACCTCGTTGTGGCGCTCGTCCGGGCGGTCGATCTTGTTGATGCAGACGATGGGCTTGAGGCCGATCTTCAAGGCCTTCTGCAGCACGAATTTGGTCTGCGGCATGGGGCCTTCCGCGGCGTCCACCAGCAGGACGGCGCCATCCACCATGTTCAGGATGCGCTCCACCTCGCCGCCGAAATCGGCGTGGCCGGGGGTGTCAACGATGTTGATGCGGGTTTCCTTCCAGTTGAGGGAGGTCACCTTGGCAAGGATGGTGATGCCGCGTTCCCGCTCGAGATCGTTCGAATCCATGGCGCGCTCGGCGACCTTCTGGTTCTCGCGGAACGAGCCCGACTGGGACAGCAGGCGGTCGATCAGCGTGGTCTTGCCGTGGTCGACGTGGGCAATGATGGCGATATTGCGCAAGTTCATGGGGCGCACAGACTTTCTTTATTCGAGGGAATTGCGGGCCGCTTAGCACGTGCAGCATGCAAAGGCAATTTAACGCTTGTTTTACGTTGGGTGAGATATACAACTTCAGATGGAGGTAGTGGATGTATCAGTCGAAGGATAAGGTTAACCGTTCGCTGGTCGCCATAACTCTCTCGGATGACAGTGTGATCACCGTGTCCGTGAGGATGCCGCTTTCCAACAAGCTGGGGGATGCCCTCAATTCATCCGACATGTTCCTCGACGTTCTCACGGCGGGCGGGGAGCAGCAGTTCGTCGCCAAGACCGCGATTAAGTCATTGCGCTCGATGCAGTTGCCGAAGGCCGACCAGCTCGACCTTGATGCCCGTCAGGCCGGGCTCTCGGACCTTGATCCGCATGCCGTTCTGCAGATCGGCAAGGATGCCTCGGCGGATGAGGTCCGCCAGGCCTATCACCGCATGGCCCGGCTCTATCATCCGGACAGGATCGCCTCCTACGAGCTGCCCGATGAAATCAAGGATTACGCGCGCGCCATGCTGGTGCGCATCAACCTGGCCTTCGAGCAGCTGCGCCGCTAGCTCACGCTGCTGTTGGCGGTGGTGATGAAGCTGTCGAAGGCGGCGAGGAACTGCTGGCGGATCTCGTCGCGCTCGCTCAGGATCTCGTGACAGGAACCCGGAATGAAGGTGAGGGCGATCCCCGGCACGCTGCGTGCCAGTTGCCTGATTCCCTCATTGCCCACCACCCTGTCGGCCCCGGCGGCGACAATCAGCACGGGTGCGCGCGGCCGTTCCATGGTCCTGATTTCCTTCAGCGAACGTCTTGCGGCGTGCAGCCAGGAGAAGGTCGGGCCGCCGAGGCCCAGCTGCGGGGCAGCTTCCAGCGTGCTGCTGTCGCGGTTCCAGCGCCGCCGGTCTGAGGTCAAGGGGTTTCCCGGAAAGTCGTCACGCCCCATGGGCTTCTTCCTGACGCCAGGCAGGAAGCGCGAGCCAAACCCCGCGAGGGTCATGCCATTGACCAGCAGCGCGGCAACGGGCTTTGGCCATGGCCCGTAGACGATCTCGACCAGGGGGGAGACCAGCACGGCCTTGCTGAACCAGTCGCTGTCGGGCAGGACGCGGAGCAGGATGTGGGCGCCGGTCGAATGGCCCAACGCATAATAGGGGGGCGGGCAGGTGGGGATGACAAGGCCGTCCATCAGCGTCCGGAGGTCTTCCTCGAAGTGGGTGAAGGAGGTGGTCGCGTCGCGATAGACGTCCGGCCCATGGCGCTGGGACCCGCCCTGTCCTCTCATGTCGACGCCGGCTATGGCGAAGCCGCGTCTGAGAATGTCCCTGCTAGTTTCGAAGTAGCGTTCGAGGAAATCACCCCGCCCGCCCAGCAGAATGATGGTACCGCGCGCATCCTCGGGCACCGCGCGCATGGCGCGGAGCCTCACCTTGTCCGCCGTCACGAGTTCCAGGCATTCCGCGCCGGGTGGCAGCGGGTTCTCCAGGGTGGGGTGAAGTTTCATGGCCTGCACACCGCAAGCCTAGAGCATGAACGCTAAAAGTGGAAACCACTTTTACGCCAAGATCATGCTCAAGCTTTTGATCTTGCGCGCGTTCTTATCGACCAGGTGATTTCACATGACCGCCTGATCCGCCGCAAACGTCTGCCGCCACTTCGTTGGCGTGGTCGCAGCCCAGCGCTGGAATGCGTGCACGAAGCTGCTGTGCGACCCGTAGTTCAAGGAGGTGCCGATCTCGCCGACGGGCAAGCTCGTCAGCGCCAGCAGTTCCTTGGCCAGGACAAAGCGGACTTCATCCCTGAGTGTATTGAAGCTCGTGCCCTCATCCTTGAGATGCCGCTCGAGACTGCGATGGTGCAGACCGACCGCGCCGGCGATCCGCTCAACAATGTGACCTGGGAACTCTACAACCTCAACGAAGACTATGCGCAGAGCAAGGATCTGGCGGCGCAGAACCCGGAAAAGGTCGAGGAGCTGAAGAAGGTCTTCTACGCTGAGGCACAGAAATACAATGTGCTGCCGCTCGATGCCTCGGTGGCGGCGCGCATCGTGGCGCCCAGGCCCAACCTCACGGCGGGGCGCAGCGAGTTTGTCTACACCCACCCGATGGTGGGCCTGCCGCAGGGCGATTCACCGGTGCTGATCAACACCTCCTATACCGTGACGGCCGAGATCGACGTGCCGGCCACGGGAGGCGACGGCATGATCCT
>CAIYXE010000719.1 GCA_903930095.1 uncultured Hyphomicrobiales bacterium | reverse complement strand
GCGCCTGATTCGACCGTGATCGTGTTGTCGGCGGGGTCGACATCGAGGATGCGGTTCATGCGGTCGAGCGAGAGCACCACCTCATGCCCCTCATCCGTCGGGATCTGCCCGCCGCAGAGGCCGGTGTTGCCCGCCTGCGGGACGATGGCGGTGCGGGTCTCATTGGCGATGGCGAGAATGCGGGAGACTTCATCGGTCGAGGCGGGGCGCAGCACGAGGGGCGAGCGGCCAACCCAGATCTGCCGCCATTCGCGCATGTAGCCATCCATCGCCGCGGGATCGCGGATCGCGTGCTTTTCGCCGACGATGGCCGCGAGCCTGTCGAGTGTGCCGGGTGACGGGGTCATGCGCTGTCTCGCGGGGCGGCGGCGCGCAGGAGCCGGTCATTGATGGCCTCGCCCAGCCCGTGGTGCGGCACCGGGGCCACCGCGATGCGGGTAACACCTGTGGCGTCGATCTCGTGCAGCAGCCGGAAGAGGCTGGCCGCGGCCTCGACGAGGTCGCCCCTGGCCGAGAGCGTCCAGGGACCATGCGCATGGAACGGGCCGAAGCCGAGGTAGGCCTCGCCCTCGCGCGGCGTGTCGGCATTCAGGCGGAGTTCCGCGTGGGGTGCGTAATGGCTCAGGAGCTGGCCCGGCGCATGGGGGCGGGCGGAATGGGATTCGACGGCAATGGCGTGGCCCAGCACCTTCTCGATCTCGGTGCGCGGCACGCCGCCCTGGCGGAGCAGCTTGGGGCCGTCCGCGAGGAAACTCACCACACTCGACTCGACCCCGACCTTGCAGCGGCCGCCGTCGAGCACCATCGCCACCTTGTCCTTCAGGTGGCGGCGGACATGCTCTGCCGTGGTGGGGCTGATCTTGCCGGAGGGGTTGGCACTGGGCGCCACCACCGGGCGGCCCGTGGCCTTCAGCAGGTCGAGCGCCATCGGGTGCGATGGGATGCGGATGGCGATGCTGTCATTTCCCGCACTCGCCAGAAGCGAGACGGGGCAGGAGGCCGCGCGCGGCACCACGAGGCTCAAAGGTCCCGGCCAGAAGGCGCGGGCGAGTGCCTTTGCCTCCTGCGTGAAATGGCCGAGTGCGAAGGCCTCCTCGAGATCCGGAACATGGGTGATCAAGGGGTTGAAGGACGGGCGGCCCTTGGCGGCATAGACGCGGGCCACCGCCTCGTCATTCGTTGCGTCGGCTCCGAGGCCATAGACCGTCTCGGTCGGGAAGGCCACCAGCTGCCCCTCGCGCAGGGCTTGTGCGGCGGCGGCGATGTCGCTGTGGGGAGCCATCGGCGCTCTATAGCAGTCCCCGCGCGAAGCGGCTAGAACGGCTCACATGACCACATTGCTCTTCACCCATCCGGCGTCGCTCCTCCATGTGACGCCAGACGGCCACCCCGAACGCGTGGACCGCATCAAGGCGGTGAACCAGATTCTGGCGAGCACGCATTTCCGCGACCTCGAACGGCGCGAGGCGCCGCTGGGCCGTGACGAGGACATCCTGCGCGCGCATTCCTATGAGCACCTGGAGCGGCTGCGCGCGATTTCGCCCGCCGAAGGCTTCGAGTATCTCGATGCCGATACCGTGATGTCTCCGGGAACGCTGGAGGCGGCATTGCGTGGCGTGGGGGCGGCAACCGCTGCCGTCGATGCGGTGTTCAGGGCTGAGGCCGACAATGCCTTCTGCGCGCTGCGGCCTCCTGGCCACCATGCGGAATCTCGCCGCGCCATGGGCTTCTGCTTCTTCAACCAGGCGGCGATTGCCGCGCATTACGCCCGCCACCGCTATGACGCGGAGCGCGTGGCGGTCATCGACTTCGACGTGCACCACGGCAATGGCACGCAGGAGATCTTCTGGCAGGATGCCGACATGTTCTATGGCTCCACCCACCAGATGCCGCTCTATCCCGGCACCGGTTCGGTGCAGGAGACGGGGGCCGGCAACATCTTCAACGCGCCGCTGCGCGCGGGCGATGGCAGCGAGCAGTTCCGCGAGGCGATGGGAACAGTGATCCTGCCGGCACTCGATGCCTTCGGGCCCGACCTCGTCATCATCTCGGCGGGCTTCGATGCCCACCACCGCGACCCGCTGGGCAGCCTGCAGCTTACGGAAGAGGATTTCGCCTGGGTGACGCTGCAGCTGATGGAGGCGGCGGAAATCCACTGCGGCGGCCGCGTCGTTTCGGTTCTCGAAGGCGGCTATGATCTGCAGGGGCTCAGCGCCTCGGTGGGCATCCATGTGCAGGCGCTGATGCGCGGCAATGCCGATGCCGTGGACGACAGCATGGATGACGAGGAGGAGGAATTCTGATGACGGAGCACGCGGACATCGCCAGCCTTCCCTTCGAGAAGGCGCTGGCGGAGCTGGAACAGATCGTGACAAGGCTCGAATCCGGCAAGGTGGACCTCGAACAGTCGATCGCCATCTATGAGCGCGGCGAAGCGCTGAAGAAGCATTGCGAGACGCTGCTGAAGCATGCCGAGGCGCGGATCGAGAAGATCACGCTGAAGACCGACGGAACGCCGTCCGGCACCGAACCCTTGGATGTCGGCTAGGCAGCGGCTGGACGAGGCGCTGGTGGCGCGGGGGTTCTACCCCTCCCGCTCACGCGCGCGCGATGCCGTGCTGCGCGGCACGGTGCGGATCGATGGTGCGGTGGCGGGAAAGCCATCGCAGATGGTGGGAGCCGGTCAGGCGATCACCCTCAGCGATGCGGCGCAGGGCTATGTGTCCCGTGCGGCGCTGAAGCTGAAGCATGGTCTTTCACATTTCGGGATTGCGGTGCGGGGGCGGAACTGCCTCGACATCGGCGCGTCCACCGGCGGCTTCACGCAGGTGCTGCTGGAGGAGGGTGCCGCGCATGTGACGGCGATTGACGTGGGCCACGGGCAGATGAAACTCGATGACCCGCGCATCACGCTGGTCGAGGGGCTGAATGCGCGCGATCTTTGCGCGGCGCACCTTGCGGGTCCGGTTCAGCTTGTCGTGTGTGATGTGAGCTTCATATCGCTCAAGCTGGCCTTGCCGCCGGCGCTCAAACTGGCGGAGGAGGGGGCGGAGCTGGTGGCGCTGATCAAGCCGCAGTTCGAGGCAGGCAAGGATGCGGTGGGCCGGGGCGGGATCGTGAGCAATCCGGCGGAGCATGAGCGGGTGTGTGGGGACGTGATGGATTTTCTGCGCGCGCAAGGCTGGCGGGTTAAGGGGGTGGTGGCGTCTCCGGTTGAGGGCGGGGATGGGAACCGGGAGTTTCTGGTGGGGGCGGTGAAGGAGTGACCGCCGGACACGCACTGCACCCGGGCTTGACGTGGCTTTGTGTCTTCTCCCGCTCCTTCAGCGGGAGAAGAAGGGACCCGTTGCGCAAGCAACGGGGAGATGAGGGGAGACAGGCACGGAGTGAGAATGCGGAGTGAGCGGTCCCTCACCTCCCCCAACTTCGTTGGGTCCCCTTCCTCTCCCGCGTCGCGGGAGAGGACGGATAAGGAAGATAGTCCTTGACTTTTATTCCTATGTCGTGCTAGATGGCGGGCATGGCCCTGCTGCTCGCCCTGATCATCGGACTGCTCCTAGCCCACTTGCCCGCGGTGGCGGCGGAAGTGGTCAGCCAGCACGATGGCCATCATGGCCTCACCTACCGGAACGGCCCGGATTCCGACGCAGGGGTCGTGGCGGCCCTTGGTCATCACGTCGGTTTCCTCACCCGTGGAGGTGATGGTCTTCCGTGTGCTGAGGATCGAGGAGGTGGGCTTGACGGCGAAGCGCACCACCACGTCCTGCCCTGTGGAAATGCCGCCCAGAATGCCGCCGGCGTGGTTCGACAGGAACTCCGGCTTGCCGTGATGCATGCGGATCTCGTCAGCGTTCTGCTCGCCGGAAAAGGCGGCGGATTCGAAGCCGGCGCCGATTTCAACACCCTTCACCGCATTGATGCTCATCATGGCGGCGGCGAGGTCCTGGTCGAGCTTGCCATACAAGGGTGCGCCCCAGCCGGCGGGGACGCCGCTGGCGGTGACCTCGATGATGGCGCCGCAGGAGGAGCCGGATTTGCGCACGCCATCAAGATAATCCGCGAAGAAGGCTGCGGCCTTGGCATCGGGCGTGAAGAAGGGGTTGCGGTCCACTTGCCCCCAGTCCCAGTTGGTGCGGTCGATCTTGTGGGGGCCCATCTGGATCAAGGCGCCCTTGATGGTGACGCCCGGGATGATCTTGCGGGCCACAGCACCAGCGGCGACGCGTGCCGCCGTTTCCCGCGCGGAGGAGCGGCCACCGCCCTTGTAGTCACGGATGCCGTATTTGGCCTGGTAGGTGAAGTCGGCGTGTCCGGGGCGGAACGTATCCCGGATGTCGGCATAGTCCTTGGAGCGCTGGTCGACGTTCTCGATCATCAGCATGATGGGAGCACCCGTGGTGACGGGGCCGTTGGTGCGGTCATCTGCGAAGACGCCGGAAAGGATCTTCACCTGGTCCGGCTCCTGCCGCTGGGTGGTGAAGCGCGACTGGCCGGGGCGGCGCTTGTCGAGGAAGGCCTGGATCTCATCCGCCGTGAGAGGCAGGTTCGGCGGGCAGCCATCAACGATGCAGCCGATGGCGGGACCGTGGCTTTCGCCGAACGTGGTGATGCGGAAGAGATGGCCGAAGCTGTTGTGCGACATGGGACTTACCTAAGCCGCATCGGCTGTCGCGTCAAACCACTCGGCCTTGCCGCCGTGGAGCCTGCAGTAGAAGCCCTGGCGCATTTCGAGTTCCACGAGGTCGCGGCGCGGCAGGCCGGCGATTTCCGCGATCAGGCAGCGGCCGATGGCGCCGTGGGCGACGACGACGGTCGGGCGGTCCAGCGTGTCCAGCCACTGGTTGATGCGGATGTGGCCATCCTCATAGCTTTCGCCATTTGTGGGCCGCCAGGCGTAGCGGTCCTCCGGGTGGGCGGGGTAGATGGGGGATGCCTTCAGCTCCCAGAAGGGCTTGCCCTCCCACTCGCCGAAGCCCAGTTCGGTGACGGCGGGTTCGATGGCGATCTGCGGCGGCTCCAGCGACAGGGCCTCCGCGATGTAGCCCATGGTCTGGCGTGCGCGCTGGAGCGGGCTGACGACGAAGGCGAAGTCCGGCGAGAAACCGGGCACGGCTGTCAGCGCGCGGGCTACAGCACTGGCCTGGGTATGGCCCTTGGGGTTGAGGGGAATATCCGTCCACCCCTGGATCAGCCCCTGGACGTTCCAGTCCGTCTCGCCGTGGCGGACGAAATAGATGGGGGGACGCTGCCTATTCGCCATTCCCGTTCACCGTGATGTCGGGTGCATCCGGATGCTTCATGCCCACAATGTGGTAGCCGGCATCGACATGCAGGATTTCACCCGTGACGCCGCGGCCGAGGTCTGACAGCAGGTAGAGGCCGGAATCGCCCACCTCGTCCGTCGTTACAGTGCGGCGCAGCGGCGAGTTGTACTCGTTCCAGCGCAGGATGTAGCGGAAGTCGCCGATGCCGGAGGCAGCGAGCGTCTTGATCGGGCCCGCCGAGATGGCGTTGACGCGGATAGCCTTGGGGCCCAGGTCGGCGGCGAGATAGCGCACCGAGGCCTCGAGGCCGGCCTTGGCGACGCCCATGACATTGTAGTGCGGCATCCACTTTTCCGCGCCATAATAGGTGAGCGTAAGCAGCGAGCCGCCATTGTTCATGAGCTTTTCGGCGCGCTGGGCAACGGCTGTGAAGGAATAGACACTGACGAACATCGTCTTGGTGAAGTTGTCGGCGCTGGTGTCGACGTAGCGGCCTGTGAGCTCATCCTTGTCGGAGAAGGCGATGCAGTGGACGACGAAATCGAGTGCGCCCCATTCACGTGCGATGGCGTCGAAGGTGGCGTCCATGGAGGCCGCGTCGGTGACGTCACAGGGGACCACGATCTTCGAGCCAAGTTCAGCGGCGAGCGGCTCGACGCGCTTCTTGAGGGCGTCGCCCTGATAGGTGAAGGCAAGCTCGGCACCCTGGGCGGCACAGGACTTGGCGATGCCCCAGGCAATGGACCGGTTGTTCGCAACACCCATGACGAGGCCGCGCTTGCCAGCCATCAAACCCTTGTTATCGCTCATTTTTATCCGTCCGACATGTGGAGAAGCCGGGCATCTCCCGGCGGGCGGTTAATTGACACAAGTAAGTGGGGAGGTCCACAGGAAACAGCGCCCGCCGGACTGGCGCTGCCGCTACATGGCTGCTGGTCTGTCCCGGAGGTTGATCCGTAGCCACTGCGGGTG
>CAIYXE010000718.1 GCA_903930095.1 uncultured Hyphomicrobiales bacterium | reverse complement strand
CCCGCGCGCTTGAGCCAGGGCTGGAAGCCGGAATAGACGCCCTGCTTGCCCGACGGGTTGAACTCCGCATCCTTCACGTGGAAGGCGCAGATGCGCTCATGATAGATGTCGATGAAGTCGAGATAGTCGAGCTGCTGCAGCACGAAGTGAGAGGGATCATAATTGATCATGCAGCGCGGATGATTGTCGAGGCGTTCGAGGAACATCTCGAAGGTAGCGCCGTCCATCACATCCTCGCCGGGGTGCAGTTCGAAGCCGCAGTCCACACCATTGTCCTCGAACACGTCGAGCAGCGGCTTCCAGCGGCGCGCCAGTTCATTGAAGCCTTCCTCGATGAGGCCCGCGGGGCGCGGCGGCCAGCCATAGAGGAAGGGCCAGCACAGCGCGCCGGGGAAGGAGACATGCGCATCGAGACCTAAGTTGCGCGACGCTTTCGCGGCGTACTTGACCTGTTGCACCGCCCATTTCTGCCGGTCCTTCGGCTTGCCGTGGAACTCCTTGGGCGCGAAGGCATCGAAGGCCTCGTCATAAGCGGGGTGAACCGCCACGAGCTGGCCCTGAAGATGGGTCGAGAGCTCGGTGATCGCCACGCCATTGGCCTTGGCGACGCCCTTTATTTCGTCGCAGTAGGTCTTGGAGGTGGCGGCTTTCTTGAGATCGAACAGGCGGCCGTCCCAGCTGGGGATTTGCACACCTTCGTAGCCGAGCGAGGCGGCCCATTTGGTGATCGAATCCCATGAGTTGAAGGGGGCGGTATCGCCCGCGAACTGGGCCAGGAAAATCGCTGGTCCCTTGATGTCAGTCGGCATTGGTGGTCCTCCCAGACTTTCTTTTCAGAGATAAGTGTTGATCAGGCTTTCGAGGCGTTCCTGCCGGCCGGATTTCGGCTGCGGCTCGATGCCTTCGGCATGCACGCGCTTGGCAATCGACTCGAGCGTTTCCCTGCCCTCGAGCATGGCCTTGTTCTTCGGCTCGTTCCACCTGGCATAGCGCTCGGCGACAGTCTTGCCCAGCTTGCCGTCTTCCAGGATCTTCGCCGCGACGAGAAGGCCGCGCGCGCAGGCATCCATGGAGCCCACATGGGCGTGGAGCATGTCGTCAGGGTCAATCGACTGCCGCCTGATCTTGGCATCGAAGTTGAGGCCGCCGGTGGTGAAGCCGCCGGCCTTCAGGATCTCGAGGAAGGCCAGCGACATTTCCGGCACGTTCATGGCGAACTGATCCGTATCCCAGCCCGACTGATAGTCGCCGCGGTTGATGTCAATGCTGCCGAACACGCCGAGTGCGGACGCCAGCGCGATCTCGTGCTCGAATGTGTGACCAGCAAGGATCGCGTGATTCTGCTCGATGTTGAGCTTCACGTCATTCTGCAGCCCCAGCGAGGCGATCATGGCGTAGCAGGTGGCGACATCATAATCATACTGGTGCTTGGTCGGCTCCTGCGGCTTTGGCTCAAGCAGGATCGGACCCTTGAATCCGATCTTGTGCTTGTACTCGACGACCATGGAGAGGAAGCGCTTGGCCTGCTCCAGCTCCTGCCCGATGTTGGTGTTGAGCAGCGTCTCATAGCCCTCACGCCCGCCCCACATCACGTAATTTGCGCCGCCCAAGTCCTTGGTCACGTCCAGGCAGTGCTTCACCTGTGCAGCACAGTAAGCAAAAACGTCAGGGTCCGGGTTGGTCGCCGCACCCGCCATGAAGCGGCGGTTGGAGAACATGTTGGCCGTGCCCCAAAGGAGCTTCTTGTTCTTCGCCGCCATCTTCTTCTCGAAGATCT
>CAIYXE010000717.1 GCA_903930095.1 uncultured Hyphomicrobiales bacterium | reverse complement strand
GGCGTCGCCGGCCTTGACGGGCAGGGGCAGAATGAATTCGTGCGCGTGCTGGCGGGCGTGCAGCAGGCGGAGGAAGGCCTCGCGTTGGCGCGCAACGGTGCTTCAGACTTCCAGCCCATCAACACGCTGGCCGATGCTGACCGGATGCGCGTTGCCTATGTCTCGGGCGACCGCAAGCGCGAGGGCATCTTCGCCAACATGAGCATCTTCGAGAACCTGGTGCTGCCGCTCGCCGCCAAGGCGCCGCGCGTGCCGCTGATCAAGATCATCGACTGGCCGTCGCTGTCGAGCGTGTTCGATTCGATGGTCGAAAAGCTGTCGATCAAGCACGGCTTCCGCTCTGACAAGATCACCTCGCTCTCGGGCGGCAACCAGCAGAAGGTGCTGATCGGGCGCGCCTTCGCGCTGCGCCCGCGCATCCTGGTGCTGAACGACCCCGCGCGCGGAATCGACGTTGAGGCCAAGCGCGAGCTCTACCGGCATTTGCGCGACTTCGCGGCGCAGGGCAATGCGGTCGTCTTCATGTCGAGCGAACTCGAGGAGTTCATCGGCCTGTGCACGCGCGTGCTGGTGTTCCGCAATGGCGGGCTTTTCGAGACCTTCGCGAGCGACGAGATCCACCCCGATCGCATTCTGGAATCGATGTTTGGCCATTCGCAGCACGCCGGAAAGACCGCCGGCGGCAGCGGCCCCCTGGGCCAACCCCGCAAGGCGGAGGTGCAGGAGGCGGACCCGCGCAGGCGGCCGCCAGCCGCACCGATTCCCGAACCCGCCAGTGTGCGAATCGTCGATTTCGCAACGCCGCCGCGCGCACCGCGACCGGTGCCCGAGACGCCGCAGCAGGACCGGAAGATCAAGATCCGCTTCTTCAATTCGTGAGGGACAGGCCATGAAGATCGTCGAATTCGGAGATGACGGAAAGCCCAAGCTGCTGAAGCCGGCTGAAGCCCCGGTTGCACGCGAGGTTATCAAGGAAGATGCCTCTGCCAAGATCAAGATCCGCGAGTTTGACCAAGACGGCGCAGACGAGCCGCCGCGCAAGACGTCCGTCGCGGCCCAGGGCCCGTTTGGCGCGGCGCGCGTGCCGCAGACGATCAAGATCGTCGATTTCGACAAAGAGAAGTCCAGAACACCCATCAAGCCCGCGCCCGCGCAGGAGCGCCCGCGCGGCATGAAGATCGTCGAGACGGAATAGGGGTGGCAGGACTCGTGACCAGAGGCGGGCAACAGGCATGAGTGCGGCAGCTGAGCGGCAGTCCTCGTCGTCTGCCTATTCGCACCTGTTCATTCCGATCGTGCTGCTGTTCGCGCTGCTCGTGGTCGCTGTCATCCGCAGCCCGAGCCTCGTCACCAATGCGGGCCTCGGCAGCGCGCTCATCGTGGCCGCACCCATGATCCTCGCCACCTATGCGCTGACCTTCATCGTGATGGCGGGGCGCGGTGGCGTTGACCTGTCGATCGGGCCGCTGATCGGTTTCCTGAACGTCACCATGGTGCAGCTCTTCGAGATGAAATATCTCGAAACGCCGTTCCAGTTCTTCGTCTATGCCATCGCGGTGGGCATCGCCTACCAGCTGCTGATGGGCTTCATCATCGTCTATGTGCGCATCCAGCCCATCATCGTGGCGCTCAGCGGCTATCTCACACTCTCCGGCCTCAACCTGATGATCCTGCCGCGCCCCGGCGGCACGGCGCCCGAATGGATGAGCTCCTGGGGCTTGGGCGAGTCAATCTGGACGCCGGTGCTGGCCATCCTCATCGTCGCCACGGGGGCGTGGTTCGTCTTCGCGCGCACCGCCTTCTACGATCACCTGCGATTGATGGGCTCAGATGAGCGCACGGCCTATGCCTCCGGTGTCAACATCACCGCCGTCAGGCTCGGCGCGCATGTAATCGCAGGCGTCTATGCGGGCCTGGCCGCGCTGACCTTCACATCGCTCATCAGTTCGGGCGATCCCACACAGGGCAGCACTTATACGCTGCTTACGGTGACGGCACTTGTGCTCGGCGGCACCAGCCTGGCGGGCGGGCGCGGCAGCATCACAGGCTCGTTGCTCGGCGCCCTCAATATCTATCTCATCACCTATGTGCTGGCGACCTTCAGCTTCGGCAAGATCCAGAGCTTCGTGACGCAGCTTTCCTATGGCGGCATCCTCGTGGCGGCACTCCTGCTCACCATCTTCCTGCCGCAGGTGCAGCGCGCCACGCGCAAGCTGTCGCCGTCTGCCTTCTTCGTGTTCCTGTCGCTCGTGGCGCTGGGTGTCATGATCTACGCCAAGGACACGGTGCGCATCGCGCAATATGTGCCGAGTGGTCAGTCCGCAGGGCAGTCGCTTTCGGCGGGCCAATCGCTGTCGGGAGGGCAGTCGCTCTCCGCAGGCCAATCCCTCAGTTCGCAGTCCACGGGCGAGTCGCTCTCCGGCCAGTCCTTGTCCGGCGAAACGCTCAGCACGCAGCCGGCTGCAGGTGAATCGCTGAGCGGCCAGTCACTTTCCGGCGAGTCACTCAGCGCACAGCCACCAGCGGGTGAATCGCTGGGCGGGCAATCCCTTTCGGGCCAGTCGCTGTCGGCAGACGGGGCAGAGGCCAAGGCGGAGCCCCGGGGCACGCCGCTGGTCGTTGCCGCTGTCATCATCGCGGCGGCCTTCTTCCTGCTTTATCTGCTCTATCGCTACCTCAATCT
>CAIYXE010000716.1 GCA_903930095.1 uncultured Hyphomicrobiales bacterium | reverse complement strand
CGTCACCACATGGGGCACCATGGTCGAGGGGCAGCGGGTCAACATTGAAATCGACATGCTGGCGCGCTATGTGGCCCGCCTCACCGAGTACAAACCGACATGAAAACCGAAAAGTCCAAGGCTGCCGTGGAACAGACCCGCGCCCACATCCTTATCCTCGAAGCGCGCTTCTACGGTGACATCTGCGACGAGCTCTGCCGCGGCGCCATCGCGCACATCGAGAGTGCGGGCGCCACATGGGAGCGGCTCGCGGTGCCGGGTGCTCTCGAAATTCCCGGCGCCATCGCCATCGCGCATGAGACGGGCCTCTTTCACGGCTATGTGGCGCTGGGTTGCGTGCTGCGCGGCGAGACCACGCATTATGATGTCGTGGCGAACGAAAGCTCGCGCGGCATCATGGAGCTGACGCTCGAGGGCCTGTGCGTCGGCAACGGCATCCTCACCTGCGAGAACGATGCCCAGGCCTGGGCGCGCGCCAGTGTGGACGAGATGGACAAGGGCGGTGGCGCCGCCGAGGCCGCCCTGACGATGATCCGCTTCTCACGGCTGATGAGCCGCAAGGCCGCCGGTCTCGACGTGAAAGCCACCTCGTGAGCGCCAGCGACAACAAATATCCGCGCGAGCGCCGCTCCGCCGCAAGGCTGGGCGCGGTGCAGGCGCTTTACCAGATGGACCTGTCGGGTTCGGACGTGGGCGAGACGCTTGCCCAGTTCTCCACCCGTGCCATCGGCGACAATTTCGAGGACGGCGAGTGCGGCGAGGCCGACTACCGGCACCTGAAAGAGGTGGTGGATGGCGTGGTGCGCGAGCAGAAGGCCATCGATCCCGTGGTCGACCAGATCCTCGACAAGGCCTGGCCGTTGCACCGGCTTGATTCCACCGTGCGCGCCATTCTGCGCGCCGGGGCCTATGAGCTGATGTTCATGGAGCGTGTTCCGGCGCGCGTGGCGATCAGCGAATATGTCGATGTGGCGGATGCCTTCTTCGGCACGGAGGAGCCGCGCTTCGTCAACGGCGTGCTGGACCGTCTGGCGCGCCAGAAGCGCCCGCAGGAGTTCGCCGCGTGACGGCGGCTGATACAGAGTTCGACGACATCAAAGCCCGCCGCAATGCGGTGATCCTCGCCAGCGCCCAGGCGCTTTATGGCGCCACCCTCACGGCGGTGGTGGTCACCTCCGGCCTCGTCGGGGCACAGCTCGCCCCCAGCCCCTCCTGGGCAACGCTGCCCATGTCGATGACCATTGTGGGAACCGCGCTCACCACATTCCCCATCTCGCTGCTGATGCGCCGCGTGGGCCGCCGCGTGGGCTTCGTCACCTGCGCGCTGGCGGGCGGTGCTGGCGCGCTCATCGGCATGGTGGCGATCTTTCAGCGCAGCTTCGGGCTGTTCCTGCTGGGCTGCCTGCTTGTGGGCATCTATCAGGCCTCGGCCTCCTATTACCGTTTCGCAGCGGCGGATACGGCAAGCCCGGTGTTCCGCCCCAAGGCCATCTCCTGGGTGATGACGGGCGGCATCGTCGCCGCACTCGTGGGCACACTCATCGTCATGTACACGGTCGATCTGCTGGCGCCGGTCACCTTCGCAGGGACATGGGCGGCAATGGCGTTACTGTCGGCCATCGGTGCTGCGCTGCTGCTTGCCGTCGACATTCCACTGACGGAGAAGCATGACGCGCCCTCGGGCCGGCCGCTTGGCGTCATCGCCCGCCAGCCGCGCTATATCGTGGCGGCACTCACCGCCATGCTGGCCTATGGCGTCATGATGCTGGTGATGACGGCCACCCCCGTTGCCATGCTGGGCTGCGGCTTCTCTGTTCAGGATTCGAGCTGGGTCATCCAGTGGCATGCGCTCGCCATGTTCGTGCCGAGTTTCTTCACCGGCAGCCTTATCACCCGCTTCGGGGCGGAGAAGGTTTCGGCATTCGGCATGCTGCTGCTCGTGGGCGCCGCACTCTCGGGCCTGGTGGGCATTCATTTCGAGAATTTCGCCGTAGGCCTCGTCCTGCTGGGGCTGGGCTGGAACTTCGGCTTCATCGGCGGCACTTCGCTGCTGACCGATACCTATGAACCGGAAGAGAAGAACAAGGCACAAGGCCTCAACGACTTCCTGGTCTTCGCCACCACGGCCATCACCTCGCTCAGCGCCGGCAAGCTGCTCGCCTG
>CAIYXE010000715.1 GCA_903930095.1 uncultured Hyphomicrobiales bacterium | reverse complement strand
GAGAGCGCGCGCTGCATTTCCTGGCCGAGGTCCTGCGTGCCGATGAAAGCGGCGATGATCACCATGAAGAGTGCGAACATCACAGACTGATTGGCGCCCACCAGAATGGTGGGAACCGCGAGCGGCAGCTTGACGTGCCACAGTAGCTGGCGCTCGCTGGCGCCTGACATGGCGGCCGCCTCGATGGTCTCGGGCGGCACGTTGCGCAATCCTTCGATCATGTACCTGACGATCGGAACCGTCGCGAATACGGTGATGGCGGCGATGACCGCCACGTCGTTGACGCCGAAGAGCATGATCACCGGAATGAGGTAGATGAAGCTCGGGAAGGTCTGCAGCGTGTCGCAGATGAGGAGGGCGCGCTCCGCCCGCTCAGGGCGGCGGGCGCTCAGGATGCCGATGGGCAGGCCCACCAGCAGCGCCAGCGCGACTGCGGCAAGCACCATGTAGACGGTGATCATCGCCCGGTCCCACCAGCCGGACAGCGCGATCGGCACGAAGAAGGCGAGGCAGACGAGTGCCGAGCGCGCTCCCCCCGTCCGCCATCCGATTGCCGCCAGCAGGGCAAGCACCGAAACCACCGGGAACCACAGGAAGGCATTGCGCAGCGGGATAAGCACCCATGTGATGAGGAACCAGCGCAGCCATTCGGTGACCGGCGTGATGAGCCAGATGAAGGCGTTCATGGCGGCGTCGATGGGCCCTGCGATGCTGAGCGCCTGGTTGCGCTGCACCTCCACGAAATAGCCGTTCAGCCCGGCCAGCCCGAACCCGGCTGCCACCAGCGCGGCCCACACCACCAGCATGCGGTGCCGCTCGAACCAGCTGGCGTGCGCGGGAAGATGGACCGGCTGGCGATGGGCCCAGGCCTTGGACATCCGGTCCAGCACGATCGCCAGCAGCACGATGGTGATGCCGATCTCGACGGACAGCCCGATCTTGAGCGCCTGCAGCAACTGCAGCAGCTTCTGCCCGAGCCCCGGCATGCCGATGAACGAGGCGAGCACCACCATGGCGAGGCTCTGCATGATGACCTGGTTGACGCCGATCAGCAGTTCCGTGCGCGCCGCGGGAATGCGGACGCGGCTCATCAGCTGCCAGCGCGTCGCGCCGCTCATCTTGCCGCTCTCGATGATTTCGGGCGAGACCTCACGCAGGCCCAGCAGCGTCATGCGGATCATCGGCGGCACGGCGAAGATGATGGTCACGATCGCCCCGGCCTTGGGGCCGACGCCGATGAACACCACGACCGGGATCATGTAGGCGAAATGGGGCAGGGACTGCGCAATGTTGAGGAGCGGATTGAGGATCACTTCCGCCATCCGGAAGCGCCAGGCCAGGGTTCCGAGCAGCAGCCCGAGGAGGACCGAAACGGGCACCGCCACCACGATGACGGACAGCGTCTCCATCGCCCATTTCCACTGCCCCATCACGGCGATCCAGACGAAGGTTCCCCCAGACAGTGCCGCCAGCCGCCAGCCGCCCAGCACATAGCCCGCAACCCCCGCCGTCGCGGCGATCACCACCCAGGGAATGGGCCCGAGGCGGGGCCAGCGCGACTTGCCGTAAAGCAGGTTCGCGGTAACGTCGAGACAGAACTCCACCACGTCCGAAAAGGCGCGCGTCACCGCCATCAGGCCCATGTCGTCGCGCATGAAGTTGAAGGCGGTGTTGATCCAGTCGGCGAACGGCAGGATCATCGCATCGGGAAAGCGGATCATGCCGGCAGGAAGATAGTCCTTGCCAAGCGCAAGCGCCACCGCCACGGCGAAGAGCAGCCATCCGCCCTGCCGGCAGGTCATGCCGTTGTCCGCGCGGGGTCCGTGGACGTCGGGCCCGTTTCCGGTCCCAGCAGCAGGTCAAGTGCGCGGGAGCGGTCGAGCAGGCCCAGTATCCGGCCGTCATGGGCTGCCACCGGAATGAGGGTGCGCTGGTCCGCCACCAGCTGGCGGGCAATCTCATGGAGCGTTGCGTTGCCGGGCAGCGGCGGACCCGTCACGTCGCGTCCATCCGCCGGGCTGGCGAAGGCTGAGGCATGCACCACCCGTGAGCGGTCCACGGCCGAGGTGAACTTCGCCACATAGTCGGTCGCGGGCGCCATGACGATCCGTTCCGGCGTGTCGCACTGCTCGATCATGCCGTCCTTCATGATGGCGATCCGGTCTGCGAGCCGCAGGGCCTCGTCAAAGTCATGGGTGATGAATACGATGGTCTTGGCCATCATGGCCTTGAGGCGCAGGAACTCGTCCTGCATCTCGCGGCGGATCAGCGGGTCGAGCGCCGAGAAGGGCTCATCGAGAAACCAGATGTCGGGCTCCACCGCCAGCGAGCGCGCGATGCCCACGCGCTGCTGCTGCCCGCCGGAGAGCTCGCGGGGGAAATAGCCCTCGCGCCCCGCAAGCCCCACGAGGGAGAGCATCTCGGTGGCGCGGGCATTACGCGATGCGCGGTCCTGGCCGCGCATCTCGAGAGGGAAGGCGACATTGTCGAGGACGGTGCGGTGTGGCAGCAGGCCGAAGCTCTGGAACACCATGCCCATCTTGCGGCGGCGCAATTCGATGAGTTCGGGCTCTGTCATCGCGCCGATGTCGCGGCCCTCGATGACGACGCTGCCGCTGGTCGAATCGACCAGCCGGGCAAGGCACCTCACCAGCGTCGACTTGCCAGAGCCGGACAGGCCCATAACCACCAGCATCTCGCCTGTGGCAATGTCCAGGGACGCGTCCCTCACTGCCGCGATCAGGCCCAGCGAACGCAGTTCCTCTGAGGTTGTCTGCGGCGACAGGCGCGGGCCGATGCGGTCCACGTTCTTGCCGAAGACTTTCCAGAGGTTCCGGCATGAAATGGCGATATCTCGATCGGCCAAGCTTTCCTCCGCTGCCGAAAGCCACCCGGCTCAGGCCGGGTGGCGGTTCACGTGCAGGTCAGTTCGGTCGAACCGCTTGGGTTCACTCGGTCCAGGGTTTCCAGACAGCCTCGTTGGCCTTCAGCCATGCCGTGGCGGCTGCTTCCGGCTCCATGCTGTCGATGTCCACGAGCTTCGCCATCTCGGCGATCTGGGCATTGGTGAATGTCACCTTCTGCAGCGTGGCATAGGCCTTGGGCCACTTCTCCTTCATGCCGTCCCACGCGGCGATCTTGAGATAGCCATTGGCGGGATTGCCGCAATCATAGAGCTTGTCCGGCATCGGGCCCACGGCGGGATCCTTGTCGCATCCCTCGACCCATTCCGGGAAGTTGACGAATTCGCCGGGCCAGACGGCTTCGGCGAAGTTGGGCGTCCAGTTGAACACCACGATCGGCTTCTTGGTCTTCTCTGCGGCGGCGATCTCGGCCCACAGAGCGGCGGCCGAACCGGCGTTGACGACCACGAAGTTCATGCCGAGCGCGTCGACCTTCTCCTGGTCGTGCTTGAGCCAGTCCACCGGCCCGCCGAGGAAGCGGCCCTTGTTGCCGGTTTCCGGCGTGGCGAACTTCTCGGCGCAATCGTTGAGGGCCTTCCAGTCGGGCAGGCCCGGGCAGGCCTCCTTGGTCCACATCGGATACCACCAGTCCTCGCGGGTGACGGCATTGTGGGTGGCGGCGTCATGAAGTCCGCCCTTTTCCAGCGCGGCCCGGAAGGACTTGCCGAAGGCGCCTTCCCAGACTTCCACTTCCAGCGCGGCGTCGCCGAGGCGGACGGATTCATAGACGGCCTGGCTGTCCGTCGAGACGTACTCGACCGAATTGCCCATCGACTGGAAGATCTGGCCGACCACATTGCTCATCACGATCTGGCTGGACCAGTTGTGAACCGGAATGACGATCGGATCGGCGGAATCGCTGGCGTGGGCGCTGCTGACGCCCATTGCCAGGGCCGCCGCAACAAGAATTCTCAGTTTCATTGATAATGGCTCCTGTTTCGCGTTTCATGCGCCCCATTTGCCGGGGCGTCGTTACTCCCCGGAAAGTAAACTTACTTTCCTGAGGGTGAACCGTATTTCACGTACGCGGAAGGTGTCAACTCAATTCACGTCTCGCCGTCAGTCGGGCTGCTGGTGGGCTCCCATCCGTCGCTGTCGTCATGACGGCTGCAAGATGGCGCGTTGCGGCGTGCTCGCTCATTTTTGAAAATAGCCATAAAAAACAGATAGTTAAGAAATCGCTGTGCAAGCACCGGCCCGCCGGGGGCGGCGGTGGCAATCGCAGGGGCCGCGGGGTCTCTTGTCCCATTCCTACCCGGCCGGATGCCTCAGGAAGCCCGCTGGCGACATGAAGGCGATTCATAAATAACCTTAGGTTAAGTGCGGAACATTGATGCGTAAGTGACTGGGCGCAAGAGGTCTTCCGGCCTCGGCTTCCTCCCG
>CAIYXE010000714.1 GCA_903930095.1 uncultured Hyphomicrobiales bacterium | reverse complement strand
GACAGCCCATCCGGGTCATGCTCTCGGGCGGATTTTCTCGCGAAGGCCGACGAATTCATTGTACTTCCCCTGACAAACGGCACGGACGCACCTGCGAAAACGATTGTAGACGAACGCAATGAAAAGAAAACGAAATTCCATTAGACATCGTCATTCAAGATGGCCTGATGCAGATCGCGTGTCGCAAAATAGAAAAAAACACAATCAATTGGTGAGTGGTCTGGCTGTTGGAGCGCCAAAACCGCCGCCTGCCGCCCTCGTTAACGCTATTCGACGGTGCTCCAAAGTGCCGTCACGCATAACAGTACCGCTTCTGCAATCTGAGGCGGTTCTGCTCGTCAGGGTGTGTATCGCAGCTTGCGAACCAAGCTCTTGAGTTTCGCCGGCGCGGTCCGCGGAGAACCGATCCGATGGCCGTGCCATTCAACACTGCGGCCAGCCCAACCGGCGACGAACAGCACTGGAAGCAGAAGGTCGCGAATCAGCGAGGCTGAAAGGGAGCGCGGCCAACCCGCCGCACGGGAGAGGATCCATTCCGGCGAATACCAGAGCATCAGGAAGGCGGGAAGGAAGGCGCTGGCGTTCACTTGCAGAAGGGACAAGCCAAGGAGCAGCGCAAGAAAGGGCGGAATTGGCCCGGCCAAGCATTCGGCGGCATAGTGCAGCGGGAACGTGGACCTTCTGAGGCGCGCCCAGCGGACCTGACGCATCCAGACCTGACGTGCTGAGCGTTGGCCGATCAGTTGGGGGAACGGCCCCGCAAGGCGAACCCGGCGGCCCTTGGCATGCATCATCTTGGTTGCTGCGGCGTCTTCGGCGGGCTCTGCTGCCAGCTTCGCAAGACCGCCATGCGCCAGATCTTCGCGACGGAAGAACAATGTCTTGCCCTGTGCGAAACCGAAGCCCAGCGTATCGACAGCGTATTGCATCCGGGCCTGATAGGCGTTCAGAAAAGCGCACTCCACCTCGGCCCAGAAGCTCTGTGGCGCAAGACCGATTGGCGGGGCTGAAACCATGCCGGCCCCACTCTCCAGTGTCTTGACGAGTTGGTTGAGGTAGTCATGCGGCGTGAAGACATTGCTGTCGACAAACACGATATGATCGTGGCGTGCCTCGCGAAACCCCTTGGCCATATTGTTGAGCTTGGGGTTTTCCCCGAGCGCATCCTTGCCGACCAGGATCCTCGCCCTTCGATCAGCGTATTCGGCAACAAGCTTGCGGGCGAGAGGCAGGATCGGATCTTGCTCCTCCGCCACGCAGAACAGAACCTCATAGTCGGGATAGTCGATGTGGAACGTCGACTTCAGCGTCTCCCGGGAAAAGGGTTCGAGGCCGCACAAGGGCCGCACCACGGTGATGCCGGGCCGCGCCATGGGCATTGTTGCCCTCTTCCCTTTACGGCACCTGAGGAAGGTGAGGGCGCATGAGCCGGCCTGGGCCGTGAGTGCAACAGCGGAAAATGCCACCAAGGCACAAGCAAGAATGTCCATGCTGGCCGATTATAGCGGTTGCTTGACGGTCTGATGACACCGCTGCAGTTGCTGCTGAGAAGCGGCTCGCCACCTGTGAAGCCCTCTGTCTGCGGCCTGCTTTCCTTCCAGATGTAACAAGAAATTATGTTTTTTATTACGAAGTATATCACCCTTTCCGGCGGCACCAGTGACGTGGCTTTTCTCCGTTCGCCCTTCGCCGCCGCCGGAGTGGCTGAGTTGCAAACAGCCACGTGACCGGCGATAGTTCATGCATGCCGGCTCTCTGGTGGTGAATGCCGGGCTGGTGAACGGGGAGCGGGAAAATGAATGACGATCTCGAGGCCGCCAAGCGGAGCGCACAGAGCTGGTACTGGTGGGGCATTCCCACCTTCTTCCGCTGTCCATGGAATGAGGATCCGGAAGCCGCGGACATTGCCCTCGTCGGCGTGCCGCACAGTTCCGGCAATGGTTCGACCGAACGTGACCAGCATCTGGGCCCCCGTGCGGTGCGCAATGTCTCGGGGTTTTACCGCCGCAGTCACTTTGTCCACGGCTTCGCGCCGTGGGACGTTGCACGGATAAACGATCTGGGTGACGTGCCGCTGCCGGAGGCGATGAACAACGAAGCCTGCGTACGTGACATCGAGGCATTCTACCGGCGGCTGGATGCAGCGGGCACGAGGCCGGTGTCGATGGGCGGCGATCATTCGATTACCGGACCCATCCTCAAGGCCATTGCCGGGCCTGGGCGCAGGTTGTCCGGCGGCAGGTCATGCTCGCTCATCCATTTCGATGCGCATACGGATTCCTACGACAACATGCCCCACTGGCTTGGCGCGAAGAGATCGGCGGCGCATTGGGCCGCCTATACGGCGACGGAGGGGTCCGTTGACGCGCATCGCAGCATCCAGATTGGCATGCGCGGCCACCCGGCAGGCGCGATCCACAAGGGCGGGGTTGGCGGTTCAAGCCGGGAGCTTGGCTATCGTGTCGTGACGATGCAGGAATTCGAAGAACTTGGCGTCGACAGCACATTGTCGCTGATCCGCGAGCGGGTGGGTGACAACCCGGCCTACATCACGTTTGATCTCGACTGCATGGATCCATCGGTGGCGCCCGGCGTGTCCAACATCGAGCCCGGCTTCAGCGGCTTCTCCATCCGCGAGGCGACGCGCCTGTTGCAAGGTCTCAAGGGCATGAACATCATCGGCGGCGATGTCGTCTGCCTGATGCCCACCAAGGATAGTCCAAACCAGATCACCGCCCAGATGGCGATGGTCATGATGTTCGAGATCACTTGCCTCATCGCGTCTGGGTCCTGAGGAGACCTCACTGTACCCATGCCGTTGCGTAAGCCCGCGTGAACCCGGCAAGTGCATTGGGTAACCGTACCGGCGCGCTGGCCTTGTGATTTTTGTGGCGTGACGAGGCGCCCAGCGCCTGGTGCGGTTTGAATGTTGATGCATGATTTGCTTGGCCCGCAGCGCGGGCGGTTAAGCCGAAAGGTGCCGCGCAGCCGTGCGTGCGGACTGTGGAGTGAAACCCTCCTTGAAGTGAAACGCGAAGTCATGCCGCTTGCCTCCCGGCCATTCCTCACTGGACATGTCCTGGCACTCCCTTGGCTTTCCACTTGAATGGGTGATGACGCGTGAATTGCCTGTGAAACTTGGTGTGCGCCCGCAGGCAGGCGCAACTCGCTGCTTTGCCTGTTGAAGCTTGTGTCAGCGGGAATGGCCATTCCGAGGTTGAAAAATTCCATCCCGGCGGGCATCCTCCGCTCAAGTGAGGCGGTGCTTACAGGGGCGATGGTGCGGACCGGATCACATGGCGGCTGATTTCAACCTTGAGCTTCTGGGGTCCTGCCGGCTGATGGATGCCGCGCGGGGAATGGAGGTCGAGTTCCGGACAAGGAAGGCGAAATGCCTGATCGGCATTGTCGCGCTCAGTCATGAAGGCCGGATCAGCCGGGAAAGGCTGTCGTCACTGCTTTGGGATCCGGCACCTGAGGAACACGCGCGCGCCAGCCTGCGCCAGGCCCTGAAGGAGATCCGCGATGTGCTGGGCGCCAGGGCTGAAGATGTCATCGACCCCGGCCGCTTCGACGTCGCGTTGCGGCCAGATATGATCGACGTTGACGCCCTCACGTGCCGCAGGCGCCTCGGACTGGCGGGGGCCGACATGGAATCCGTGCTCTCGGCGGCTGCATTGTGGAAGGGTGAGCTTTTCGGCCAGACTTTGCCCCCGGCTCCTGTTTTCGAGGCGTGGTTGCAGGTGGAGCGCACGGGCCTGCGTTCGCTGCTCACCAAGTCCCTCACCGATGCGCTCGAGTCGCTTCTCGCGTCAGGTGACTTCAGGGACGCGCGCGCCGCAGAGGAGCTGATCCGGATCGAGCCCAGCCATGAGCTCGCGCATCAATATCTCATGCGCTTCCATGCGATCCGCGGAGACCAGGCGGCAGCGCTGCGGCAGTATGCTCTGCTGGATCGGGTGCTGGCCGAGGAACTCGACAGTGAGCCCAGCAGCGAGTCGAACAACCTGCTCGTGGCCGTGAAGCGCGGTGACATCGGTCCGAAGTCCGCCGCTGTGCCGCCGTCCCGGCCGGTCCGCCACGGCCCGCCGAAGATCGCCATCCGCCCGCCTCTCACCCGTCACGCGGATGCCAGCAAGGACTATCTCGGTGAAGGCTTCGCCTATCTGGCCAAGAGCTGCCTGTCACGCTTCCGCTGCTGGATCGTCATTCCGTGGCCGAGCCGCGGGTATGAATCCGAAGTTGCGATCGATTATCAGGCGGTGGGCCATGCGATCGGCGCTGATTTCGTTGTGGACTGCGTCCTCGACTGGCGCTCGCCCTCCGGCAAGCTCTTCGTTTCATTGATCGACTGCCGCGATGGCAGCGAGGTGTGGTCCAACGTCTACTCTGTCGCCGAGAACGAGCTTCAGGAACTCGGCTCCACTGTCGCAGGCGCGCTTGCGGCCAATCTGGCCTCGCAAGTGAACCACATCTCACTGCTGCGCTATGCCCGCAACGTACCAGGCAGTCCTGCCGCCTATGATATCTGGCTCAAGGGTCATCAGTTGACTCGCATGTGGAAAGCCGAGGCCGACGAAACGGCGGAGGATCTTTTCGCCCGCGCCATCGAACTGGATCCCGGCCTTGCCTGCGGTTATGCCAGCCTTGCTGCAATCCTCAACACCCGCTTCATGGTGCGGCCCGGTTATGTGCGCCGGGAGGAAGATAGTTCGGCAGCCTTCCGGCACGCGCAGAATGCCATATCGCTCGACCCTTTCGATTCGCGCTGCCATATCAGCATGGCCTGGAGTTGGCTGATCGCGCGTTCGGCTGAACGCGCGCAGTCGCATTTCAGGCTGTCGGTGGAGCTCAACCCCTATGATTCCGAAACCCTCGTCGCCGCAGCGCTGGGAATGGCCTTTCTCGGTCACCTGGAAGACGCGCGCCGCTGGTCAGCACTGGCGCTTTCGCTCGATCCGCTGTTCCCGGAGTATTACAGAGCCTATCTCGCGGCGATCCACTATCTGTCCGGCGATTTTCAGGCGACAGTCGCAGAGGCGGCGAAATGCCCTGACGTATTCTTCGACCTGATGGCCTGGGCCGCGGCTGCCCATGCCATGCTCGGCGAAAAAATGGGGGCCGCCGAGGCGTACAAAACCTTCTGTACGCTGACGGCCCCCAGGTGGGAGGGGGGGAGAACCCTCTCGGAAGACTGTCTCGAGAGCTGGCTGGTTGATGCCAATCCTGTCATCTGGCCGGAAGGCCGCGGGAGCTTCGAGCAGGGCATCAAGCTGGCCCGGCAGTTTGCCGTTGAGATTTATGGAGGCTCCCTGTTCAGCGGCACTTCCGCATGAAGTAGCGCGCAAGGAAGGCCGGGAAGCTGCCATTGTATGTGTCGTCAGCGGGGGGCGGCACCTTCTCGAGATCACCCGACCAGGGGATCCGCACATGCATGCGGTTCTCCGTGTCGTAGACGGGCACGATCTGCACCGACTCCGGAATTTTGCCATTGCGTGTGCCGGTATAGCGGTAGCCGTTGTCGTAGAGCCATTTCCGTGTGTCCTTCTCGAACTTGGCCCATTCTGATTTGGGCCCGCCCTGAAACACACTCTTGCTCACCCGCATGATCGCTTGTCCGGTCTTTTCATGGTCCGCGAGCGAGGCTGATTTCAACTTGAAGAAACTCATCCTTTCCTTCTCCCTGTTCAGGCAGCCGGCGCAATGCGCCGCTGCAAGTTGCAACGATGCCACCTCAGCGTGAACCCAGCGTGAAAGCCGGCGCTGGCGCCCGGAAAGGGGCATCATCGGCTTCCCTAGTGTGTGGCGATGCTGGACGCCACGCCGTGAAGTGAGCGTGAAACGGCAGGTTGGGGCCGTGATTGCACTCTTGAAAAAACACGCGGGAGGGCTGCAAATCGGTCCATGGCAAAGCCTCCCGCCGAACTGCTGGCAATGGTGAGTGCAGCACTCGCCGATGAGTATGAAATCCTGCGCCTCGAAGGCCCGGAGTTGCCGATCTTTCTCGCCCTGGCATGCCCGCTTGCGGAAGGCGTGACGGGCAATCGGCCGCGCCTTCCGGCTGGCCGCGGGCTCACACTCAACCAGGCACTCTTGGCGGCCGGGGCGGAGGCGCTGGAACTGCGTGCCAGCCTGGCGCGCAACCATGCCGGCACAGGATACCGCAAGCGCAAGGCGTCAGCCATGGCAGAGGCAGTTGACCTGCTGAGTGGCGAAACGGTCATGCGGCCGGCGCGGCGCGTCTATCTCGATCATCCGGAAGCTGGTGGCGCGGGGCCGCCGGCAGGGGCTGATTCAACTGGCTGCGCAGCGGGGCTGGACCATGCACAGGCCTGCCGCAGCGGCCTTCTCGAGTGCATCGAGCGGGACGCCGTGGCGCTGTGGTGGCACGGTGCATTGCCCCGCGCGGCCTTGCCGATGGCGATGATCGATCCCGCGGCGCCGCGGCTTGGCTGGTGGCTGGATCAGCGTAGCCGCCGCACCGTGCTGCTCGATGTGACACAAGATAGCGGCGTTCCCGCCGTGGTCGCCTATTCCTGTAATCGTGACGGTGCAAGCATCGCCGTCGGCAGCGCGGCGGGCTTCACTGCGGCCGAGGCCGCGCTTGCTGCTGTCACCGAGATGATCCAGACGGAAGTCAGCCTGGAACTGGCCGCAAGGAGTGGCGATGAAGAGGCCCTGCGCTGGCTCTCGGTGGCAAGTATCGCGCGCATGCCGCAACTTGAGCCCGATCAGGCGGCTCCCGTCCAGGCCCTTGACGTGCCGGACAGTGGCGGCGTGCTCCATCGCCTCGCCCGTGGTGGCTACCGTGTGAGCGCCGTGAACCTGACGCTGCCGGGCGATCCGCTGATCAGCGTGAGGGTGAGCATTGACGGCTATTGCGCATTGGGCGGTCAGATCGATGCCCAGCGATTCCGGCACATCACCGGACGCGCCGTCGACGTGTCACGTCTGCGCGAAGGCGAGTTCCTCGAACCCTATTAGGACGGCAACCTCACAAGGGAGATCTTTGGATGGGCATCATCACCAGCGCGCATGGTCTTCCATTGCATCATGCGCAGGGGGCCCAGGCGGGACAGGCCAGCTACTGCTATCTTTTCCCCGAACTGGCGGATCGGCCGGACGCCGGCTTGTTTCCGGCCACCACGGCAAAGGAGACATTGGCGCGGCTCGCGGCTTTCGAGAGGGTCTACCGCAAGTTCGAAACACATACGCGCCGCATGCAACTCCCGGCGGCCTACACCTACTTCGGCCAGTTCATGAACCATGACATGTCGGCCCCGGTGAATGTCGCGGGCCGTTCCCGGAGCGGGCCTGCCGCCACAGTCATCGGCAGCGGTGATCCGCCCGATCTGGGCCTCCGCCGAAGGCCGCGCAGTACCGCCGCGATCCTGGCCCGCATCCGCAACGAGCAGCAGAACCCGCTGATGCTCGAGAGCCTCTACGCCGACGGCCCCCGGAGTGCCGATCCTGAGGTCCGCAGCCTCTATGAGGCGGATGGGGTGCGCTTCAAGCTGGCCAAGGCCACCACCCTCGGCAGGCAGGAGCTTGCCGCGGCAACCGTCGCACCAGAACGGGTCATGCACCGCCGGGGTGCCCATGATATTCCGCGTGATGCGGCGCGCCGCATCCCCCTCATCGCTGACCGCCGCAATGACGAGAACCTGATCCTGAGCCAACTCCATTTGGCACTGATGCTGCTGCACAACAGGGCCGCCGCCGCCCTGAAGCCCACCATTCCCGATCCTGTTGAGCGCTTCGCCGCCGCCCGCCTGCTTCTGACGCGGCACTATCACTGGTGCATCCTGCACGACTATCTGCCCAGCCTGCTTTCGGCGGGGGCGGTTTCGCAGGCGCTGTCGGCTCCGCCGCGGCTTTCGGCGCCGGGCGGCGTGCCGGTGGAATTCACCACGGCGGCTTTCCGCTTCGGCCACTCGATGGTGAGCCAACTCTACGACTTCAACAGCAATTTCGGCGAGGGCGGGCGCGTCAGCGATGCGGCAAAGCTGCATGAGCTTTTTGCCTTCACCTCGCAAGGCCGCATGGCGCCTTTCGCCCATGCCACCTCTCAATTGCCTGACCACTGGGTGGCAGACTGGGACCGGCTCACCCGGCTCTCCGGAACGCCGCGCGGTGGCGCAGATCGGATCGACATGAGCTTTGCCGCCGACATGCTGAACCACATGCAGCATTCCGGCAACCTGCTCCACGCCTCGATCTTCTTCCGCAATGTGATGCGCGGTTTCTTCCGCCGCATGTCCTTCGGACAGGACTTCGCGCAAGCCTACGGCATCAAGCCGCTCTCCGCCCGCCAGGTGTTGTCGGCCATGCCGAAGACGGTGCGGCCAGCCGCAGCCGCGGCAGGTTTCGGGCGGAGCACGCCGGCATGGCTGTATTTCATGTGCGAAGCGGATGTGCTGGAAGGCGGTGAGCGTCTGGGCCCCACGGCCAGCCGCATCATCGCTGATACGGTCACGGGCCTCATCCGGCACCATGCCGGAACAACGCTGCAGCAGGACGGCCGCGCCTGGCACCCGCGCCATAGCGTGCTCAAGACGCAGAACGGAAAGCCCCTCGTTTCGCTCCGCACGCTGCTGCTCTGCGCTGAGGATGAGCATCCATAGAACGGCGGGCGGCCAACAGGAACTCGCCCAAAATCATAAGCCTGAGCATGAAGAAACGCTTGTTGCGGCCTTGCGGCACGGGCCCGGCGGGCTCTCTCCGCAAACCAGGCCTCTGATTCCAGAATGGAGAATGGCGCACCGGAGAGAATGAGGCCGGGCACTCTTCTGTCATCGTTGCATTAGAGCATGATCCGCAAAAGTGGAAACCACCTTTGCGCCAAGATCATGCTCAAGCAATTGATCTTGCGCGAGTTCTTTTCGACCAGGTGATTCCACCTGGTCGGAACGCGCGCGAGTGTCATTCCGGATTGTTGAATGAAACGCCGGATCAAGCCTGGCTGACGAGACGGCGTATCGCTGCGATTGATCAGCTTGTCTTTAAGGTTTCGGAAAGCGGGCTGGGGATCTGCACCGGCCTTTGCAACCCGCAGAATGTCATGAGAAGCGAGCAATCATCTGCCGCAAACCAAACGACACCAACAAGACCCCGAAGAAGGACTCGAAATAGACCTTGAAGCGCCGAAACGCCTCTGCCGCTGTCGGCCTGGAAAGCACATAGACCACGGTTGCAAACCAGGCTGAGGCGACAACAATCACGGTCAGCAGCATGCCAGCCAGAAGCGCCAGACCGGCTGCTGCGGGTGCGGCGGAAGAAAGCGCCGACGCGTAATATATCGCGGCCTTGGGATTGGACAATGTCGTGGACAGGCCCTTTGAGAATTTTGCTGCCCGGGTCCCAGACATTGCTCCTGACCCACCTTCGGGAAAGGGCTTTCGTGCATTGCGCAAGAGCTGTACGCCCAGCCACAGCAGATAAAGCGCACCGGCTGTCTTGATCACAAGGAAGACTGAAGGAAACAGCGCAAAAGCCGTGCCGACCCCAAGCAGTGCCGCGCCCGCCCAGATGCCGTTTCCAATCACGACTCCTGCTGCGACCGCAGCCGCATCTCGGCGGGAACCAGTCATGGAAGCATAGCTCACGGCAATGAAGTCCGGCCCAGGGCTTAGAATACCAACACAGGAAATCGCTGCGACAGTGGCAATGGCCAATAATGCTTCCACGAGAAAATCTCCGGTCATTGAACTTTCTCTGACCATTTCGCGCTTTTTGACCGATCGGCGTGAAATGGTCGCAAACGGCCGTTCATTCTGCGTGTTCACCCTGCACTAAGGGCACTCAGTGTAAAGCGCCGGCGCTGGGCGTGGCCGGATTTCTTCAATAAACTCATATACATGAATGGCGCGCCCGACAGGATTCGAACCCATGACCCCCAGATTCGTAGTCTGGTGCTCTATCCAGCTGAGCTACGGGCGCTGACCGGGGCTGTTCCTAGTCTGGTGGCCACCGAATTGCAAGGGTGTTCGCACGATCTGGGGGCTCGATCTGCGGAAGAACCGCGTTTCGCGGGCCCCATCAAAAAACCCCGGGATTTCTCCCGGGGTTCATTCGTTTCAGCCGGTGGCTGAGGGCTGGACTTAGAAGTCCATGCCACCCATGCCGCCGCCCATGCCGCCGCCCGGGGGCATGCCGCCTGCGGGCTTGTCCTTGGGCTTTTCGGCGATCATCGCTTCGGTCGTGATAAGCAGCGAGGAAACGGAGGCTGCGTCCTGGAGGGCGATGCGGACCACCTTGGCGGGGTCGATGATGCCCTTGGCGACCATGTCGCAGTACTCTTCGTTCTGCGCATCGAAGCCCCAGTTGCCGTCCTTCTCCAGCAG